>JAFQOX010000033.1 GCA_017412045.1 Clostridia bacterium | reverse complement strand
GAAAATAAAGTCTTTTGTTATGACATTCTACGGAGCAACCGCTATAAAACACCTCATCCGCCTCGCAAGCTCGGCACCTTCTCCCGCTGGAGAAGGCTAACGAGCTATAGATAACAGACAGAACACAGACGGAACTTTTTTCTTAAGTTGACGACATTGCCTCCCGGAGGAAGGCTTTTTAGCATCTCATCTTTTGGCGAAATTGACGAAACTGAATTTTTTAACTGACTTTATCGATAAGCTGAAAAATCACCCCGATCTCTTGAAAGATCGGGGTGATTTTGATTGATTTGAGAAATTATTTCAGCAAGGAGCAGACTGCCTTCGCGTATGCGATCGGGTCTTCTACGGAGAGACCTTCGATCAGACGCGCCTGTTCGTAGAGAATGCCTGCATACAGCGCGAGCTTTTCGCTGTTGCCGTCCGCCATCGTTTGCTTCAGCGCCGCAAAGACGGGATGGTTTTCATTGATTTCGAGAACCTTTTCGCTCTTGACGCCGTCGTTGCCGGGCATATTTTTGAGCACCTTTTCCATCTCAATGGAAACGGGACCGTCGGAAGAAAGCGCGACGGGATGGTCCTTCAGAACGGAGGAGGTTCTGACAGCCTTTACCTTATCGCCGAGCGCATCCTTGAGCGCGCCGAGCAAGCCCTTGTTTTCTTCGGCTGCCGCCTTTGCTGCTTCCTTTTCCGCATCGGTTTCCAATTCGAGATTGCCGCCGCCGACGTTTTTGAAGGATTTTTCCTTGAATACGCGAAGGATTTGCAGACAGAATTCATCCACGTCCTCCGTGCAGAGCAGAACGTCAAAGCCGTGATCCAGAACCGCTTCCGTATTGGGAAGCTTTGCCGCGCGTTCTACCGTTTCCGCAGATGCGAAATAAATATATTTCTGGGATTCGGGCATAGCGCTGACGTATTCTTCCAGCGTGATCAGTTTTTCTTCCTTCGCGGAATAGAAAACGAGAAGGTCGGAGAGAACGTCCTTGTGCGCGCCGTAATCGCTGTATACGCCGAATTTCAGCACGCGGCCGAAGGCCTTCCAGAATTCGTCGTATTTTTCACGGTCATTCTTCAGCATGGAAAGAAGCTCATTTTTGATCTTCTTTTCAATATTCTTTCTCATCAGACGGACCTGATGGTTCTGCTGGAGAAGCTCTCTGCTGATATTCAGGCTGATGTCGGAGGAATCCACGACGCCGCGGACGAAATTGAAATAGTCGGGGAGAAGATCCTCACATTTTTCCATGATCATAACGCCGGAGGAGTAGAGCGCGAGTCCCTTTTTGAATTCCTTGGTATAGAAATCGTAGGGCGTGTTGGCGGGGATGAAGAGAATGGCGTTATAATTGACCGCGCCCTCGCCGCTTGCCGTAATCACGCGGGCGGGATCGTTATAATCGTAGAACGTATTTTTATAGAATTCATTGTATTCTTCGTTGGAGGTCTCGCTCTTTTTGCGCTTCCAGATCGGGATCATGCTGTTGAGCGTTTCGAGCTCGCTGTGCTCCTCGTATTCCTGCTTCCAATCGTCACCGGCATCCTCGGGCTTGGGGATGGGGTGGGTGTGCGTCATCAGCATCTTGACGGGATAGCGGATATAGTCGCTGTATTTTTTGACGAGAGACTGAATACCGTATTCATCGAGGAATCGGTCGTAATTGTCGTTTTCCGTATTTTCCTTGATATACAGCGTGATTTCGGTACCGACGGAATTTTTCGTCGCTTCCTCAATGGAATAGCCCTCCGTTCCCTCGGATTCCCATTTCCACGCTTCATCCGAGCCGAACGCGCGGGAAACCACGGTCACCTTGGAAGCAACCATGAAGGAAGAATAGAAGCCTACGCCGAACTGACCGATAATATCGATCTCCTCGGAAGAATTGTTCGTCTTGAAATCGAGAGAACCGCTTCTCGCGATCGTGCCGAGATTATTCTCCAGCTCTTCCTTCGTCATACCGATACCGTTGTCGATGATACGAAGCGTACGCGCCTCCTTGTCGGGTACCAGAGTAATCGCGAAATCATCGGAAGAAATGCCGACGGATTCATCGGTCAGACCCTTGAAGCGAAGCTTGTCCACCGCGTCGGATGCGTTGCTGATCAATTCGCGGAGAAAAATTTCCTTATTGGTATAAATAGAATTTATCATCAGGTCAAGAAGCTTTTGGCTCTCTGCCTTAAACTGTTTTACTGCCATTTGCAGATCCTCCTTTAAAAATAAACTTGCAAGTTAAATTATATAACTTTGCCTTCGAGTTGTCAAGTTTTTCCTCATTTTATTCTTAATTTATTTACAAGTATTTTTCTTATAGTCAAATCTTCCATATTTCCTATACTTTTTTTGAAAAAGTTTTACAAATATTTTTGTTATTTTTTCAGAATTCTTTCAAAAAATCTTGAAAAAGTATAAAATTCATGTTATAATTATGTAAATAATTAAGTAATCTTCAAGGGGGATTCATACAATGGCTTTTTATTACAGCGAACCTTCGCATACATTCAGCGAATATCTGCTTGTTCCGGGTTATTCCGATTCCACGCATATTCCTGCAAACGTTTCTTTGAAAACGCCTCTTGTAAAGTATAAACGTGGAGAAGAACCCGCAATTTCCATGAACATTCCGCTCGTTTCCGCAATCATGCAGTCCGTTTCCGACGACCGCATGGCAATCGCGCTCGCAAAAGAAGGCGGCGTTTCCTTCATCTACGGTTCTCAGACCATCGAAAATCAGGCGGCAATGGTTCGCCGCGTAAAAGGCTACAAAGCCGGCTTCGTAAGCTCTGACTCCAACATTCGTCCCGACCAGACCCTTGCTGAAGTTGTTGCTCTCAAGGAAAAGTTCGGTCACTCCACCATTGCTGTTACGGAGGACGGCTCTGCAAACGGCAAGCTTCTCGGCGTGGTCACCAGCCGTGACTACCGCCTCAGCCGCACACCCATGGATGCCAAGGTCTCTTCCTTCATGACGCCCTTCGAAAAGCTCATCACCGCGCCTGAAGGTACTTCTCTCAAGGAAGCAAACGACATCATCTGGGATCACAAGCTCAACTCCCTTCCTATTATTGATGACAACGGTTGCCTCGTTGCTTTCGTTTTCCGTAAGGACTACGCACAGCACAAGGAAAATCCCCACGAGCTGCTTGACAACCACAAGCGTTACGTCGTTGGCGCAGGTATCAATACCCGTGACTATGCAGAACGCGTTCCCGCGCTCGTGGAAGCAGGCGCTGACGTTCTCTGTATCGACTCCAGCGAAGGCTTCACCGAATGGCAGAGCCGTACCATCGCCTTCATCCGTGAAAAATACGGCGATTCCGTAAAGGTCGGCGCAGGTAACGTCGTTGACCGTGACGGCTTCCGCTTCCTCGCAGAAGCAGGCGCAGACTTCATCAAGATCGGTATCGGCGGCGGCTCCATCTGTATCACCCGTGAAACCAAGGGTATCGGCCGCGGACAGGCTACCGCAGTCATCGAAGTAGCCAAGGCTCGTGACGAATACTTTGAAGAAACCGGTATCTACGTTCCGATCTGCTCGGACGGCGGTATCGTTCTCGACTACCATATCACCCTCGCGCTCGCTATGGGCTGTGACTTCTGTATGCTCGGTCGTTATTTCTCCCGTTTCGACGAAAGCCCCACAAATAAGGTCATGGTCAACGGCAGCTACATGAAGGAATACTGGGGTGAAGGCAGCGCAAGAGCGCGTAACTGGCAGCGTTACGATATGGGCGGCGCGGCAAAGCTCTCCTTCGTGGAAGGCGTAGACTGCTACGTTCCCTATGCAGGCTCTCTGCACGATAACCTCGGCGTTACGCTCAGCAAGGTCCGCTCCACCATGTGCAACTGTGGCGCGCTCACCATTCCCGAGCTCCAGCAGAAAGCAAAGCTTACGCTCGTTTCCGCAACCTCCATCATCGAAGGCGGCGCTCACGACGTTCTCGTCAAGGATTCCAATACGATTTGATTTGATCGAAACCCCACGAATTTTTTCAATAAATCGTGGGGTTTTGTGCGTATGCTTACGCGTCCGGGCCTGTTTTTTATACGGAACATAAATTTAATACAGAAAAGGCAGTGATCTTATGTCAGCATTCATCGAAAAATTAGATAGACTCGTGGAAGCTACCGCCTGGAAGATGACACCGCCTCCGGCTTACGGTCTCTTTCACCTTTCTTTCACGTTCATAGGCATCGCCGTTTGCATTTTGCTTGCCTGCAAGCTGCGCAAGCTTTCCGAGCGAGGACACAAAACCGTGCTCGGCTGCGTTGGAGGATTTCTCATTCTGACCGAAATATACAAGCAGCTTTTTTATTGTTTTTATATGAGCGACAATTCTTACGTTTGGTGGATTTTTCCTTTCCAGCTTTGCAGCGTGCCGATGTATCTGTGCATCATCGCAATCTTCCTGAAGCCTGGCCCCGTCCGGAACGGGATCTGCGGATTTATGACCACGTACAATCTTCTCGGCGGTCTTATGGCTTTTATTGAGCCATCCGGTATCACCCACGGATATTGGACGCTCACGCTTCACGCATATATCTGGCATATGCTGTTGATTTTTATCGGTATTTATCTGATCATGTCGGGAAATTTTGCCAAAACAGGAAAGGACTATTGGCACGCAACACTCACGTTTCTCGCGCTCTGCGCGGTGGCGTTTGGTATCAATCTGATCTTTCGGGATGCTTCCGGAGGATCCATCAATATGTTCTTCGTAGGTCCGAGCAATTCTTCCCTTGCAGTCTTTAAGGATATTTCCAAAAACTTCGGCTGGTACATCAGCACAGCGCTTTACATCCCCACGGTTATGCTCGGCGCTTTCCTCGTTTTTCTCCCTGCGCACATATACGCGAAAAAGAAAACCAAACGCGCCCCCGAGGTTCACGCGGAAGCGGTCAAATTAAAGTAAAAACATCCCTGCCGAATAATCGCTGCTGTCCTTAACGGAGAATTTGAAAACGCCGCTCAGTGCGAGCATCGCATTTGACCGGTCAACCGCAAATGGGCTAAGCCCAAACCCATATACAAACAGAAAGAGAGAACAAATCGGTTCAAGCCGAAATGCTCTCTCTTTTTCTGTTGGTATCAAGTGATATTCTTTGCTAAAGCAAAGAGTGATATTGTCGCACAGCGACAGTGATATG
>JAFQOX010000032.1 GCA_017412045.1 Clostridia bacterium | reverse complement strand
GGCACGCTGGTTTGCTTCTTTTTCGTCCTTTTTCTTTCAAATAAAGAAAAAGGACATCGTTCCCCCTTATCAAAGGGAAATCTTTTATAAAAAGCCCTGTCTGTTGACATAGAAAAAATAATTTTTTTGCTTTAAGATTTTCCGAATATGAAAAATCTTATCTTTTTCACATTCATTAACAAAAATCATAATAAATTAAAAAAACAAATGCTCTTGCCCTGAATATTCATTTCAACTCTTGACAAACCCACCGCCCCATGATATAATATTACGGTATATCAAAAGGCAATGAAGGAAACAAGTACGGAATATGGTGCGCCATTCAGAGAGCCGTCGGTCGGTGAGAGACGGTATGGACCTTTTTCGGAAATACATTCCGGAGCCGCGCTTCCGAAGGATTCCGTAGGTCGCGACGGGTGCGCCCGTTAAAGCGCCGAAGTTTGTCAGACAAACTTCCCAAGGCTTATTTTGTGAAAAATAGGCAAATTGAGGTGGTAACACGAATTTTTCGTCCTCTGCATATTGGCAGGGGACTTTTATTTTTATCTCGGAAAGGAATATGAAAAATGGGAATTTATGAAGAATTGCAAGCGCGCGGTCTGCTCGCGCAGGTCACGAACGAGGAACAGATCCGTGACGTCATCAATAACGGAAAGGCAACCTTTTACATCGGCTTCGACTGCACTGCGGACAGCCTGACCGCAGGTCACTTCATGGCGCTCACGCTGATGAAGCGTTTGCAGATGGCAGGCAATAAGCCGATCGCGCTGATCGGCGGCGGTACGACCATGATCGGCGACCCCTCCGGCAGAACCGATATGAGAAAAATGCTCACGAAGGAGGATATCGACCACAACGCGGAATGCTTCAAGCGTCAGATGGAAAAATTCATCGAGTTCGGCGAAGATAAGGCAATGATGGTCAACAACGCAGATTGGCTCCTGAACCTCAACTACGTGGAGCTGCTCCGCGAGGTCGGCGCGTGCTTCTCCGTCAACAATATGCTCCGCGCGGAATGCTACAAGCAGAGAATGGAAAAGGGTCTTTCCTTCCTCGAATTCAACTACATGATCATGCAGTCCTACGACTTCTACTATATGTTCAAGAAATACGGCTGTAATATGCAGTTCGGCGGCGACGACCAGTGGTCCAATATGCTCGGCGGTACGGAGCTGATCCGCAAAAAGCTCGGCAAGGACGCGCACGCGATGACCATCACCCTGCTCACCGACTCCAACGGTAAGAAGATGGGTAAGACCGCAGGCAACGCCGTATGGCTCGACCCCAAAAAGACTTCTCCTTTTGAATTTTATCAGTACTGGCGTAACGTAGGCGACGCCGACGTCATGAAGTGCATCAAGATGCTGACCTTCCTCAGCCTCGATGAAATCGCGGCAATGGAAGCGTGGGACGACAGCCGCATCAACGAAAAGAAAGAGATCCTCGCTTACGAGCTGACCAATCTCGTTCACGGCAAGGAAGAAGCGGACAAGGCGAAGGAAACCTCCCGCAACCTCTTCTCCGGTAACGGCAGCAGCGCGGATATGCCCACGACCGAAATCGAAGCATCCGCTCTGACCGACGGCAAGATCGGACTTCTCGACCTCATGGTCGCAGGTAAGCTCGCACCCTCCAGAAGCGAAGCAAAGCGCCTCGTCATTCAGGGCGGCGTCAGCATGAACGACGCCAAGGTCACCGCCTTCGGCACCATGGTGGAGGCGGAAGCACTCAAGGAGGGCATCGTCATCCGCAAGGGTAAGAAGGTATACCACAAATTTATTCTGAAATAATATTCTGCTATCAAAATACGGCAGGCTTCTCCGAGTGAGAAGTCTGCCGTATTTTTGATCTCATATATGGTTGGAAATGGCTTTGACCCTTGATTGGAACGCGAGTTCGATGAATATTGGGAAAGATAAATTCTTGTTTGAAAATCTGTCAACACTCTGAAAACGGAAAGGAAACCGTAGGGGCGAACTGCGTTCGCCCGTATAAAAACACAATCAATTGCATTTTTTACTTCTATTGATTGAATCCGAAACGATTCTCCTTTTGCGGGCGAACATACAGCCAAATTGGCTGTGCGCCCCTACTACGATGTCCCATTTGCGGGCGAACACAGTTCGCCCCTACTATGCTGTCCCATCTAAAACTTTGCACTTCTTTTTCGGCGCATCGACAGAATGATAAACAAGAATTTATTTTCCCATCGAGCTCACGTTATTTTATGGGCAAAATGCTGTCCGTCGAACGGTAACGGTTATAATAAGCCTCCTTGTCGGAAGCGTTTTCCTTCAGCCCGAACAATTCGCTGACGGTTACGAATTCATAACCCTCCGCGTCATATTTTTCGAGAACGAGCTTCAGAATATCGGGCGTGATCTCCTTGATGTCGTGCATAAGGATCACCGTGCCCTCCTTCGTTTCCCGAACGATCGTATCAAAAGCGCCCGTTACCGCCTCGTCCCGCGTGATCTCGCCCTTCTGATAGCGGCTCTGATACTGCCAATCCAAAGAGTCCGAGCTCCAGAAGATGGGATACATATACACGCCGTTGCCGCAGAGCTTGTCCACCACGCTCCGATTGATAAATCCGCCCGGGGGACGGTAATAAATACATTTGTAATCATTTCCGGAATATTGCGCGATTTTTTCGTTGGTATCGCGGATTTCCTGCAAAAGCTCCTGTTCGGAAAGCTCCGTCAAATATTTATGCGAAACCGTATGATTGCCGATCTCACAGCCCAGAGCGATCGCGCGCTGAAAAACGGCTTTCGTATTTTCGTTCAGCCTGTTTCCGCAAACGAAAAACGTCGCTTTCGCCCGGTACTGCTCCAGCAAATCCAGAATTTCACCCGTATACGCGGCGGAGGGGCCGTCGTCAAAGGTCAGAGCGATCTTCTTTTTCGGCGTTTCATCCTCGGGCTTGCTTGGCTTCGCGGTCGTTTGTCCCGCGGTCTGCGAGTCCGAGGAGGACGCCGTTCCGGTCGGTTCATCCGTCGTTTCGGATGCGCCCGCTTCCGGATGCGTCAGATTGAAAAGATACGTGCCTGCCGTCACACCGATCAGCGTTCCTACAGTCAGACAAACGACGAGGATCAGAACGACGGTGAATTGGGCCTGTTTATTCATATGTCACCACTCATCCTTTCACAGCCGCGCGCACTTTAAATTCTCTGCGCCAGAATTTCGCGGTAATGACGGTAAAATTCCTCGTATCTGCCTTCGTCGATCGCATCGCGGATCTTCGCCATCAGATCGTTGTAGAAATAGAGATTGTGCAGAACCGCCAGACGCATACCGAGCATTTCATCCGCTTTGAGAAGATGGCGGATATAGCTGCGGGAGTAGAAGCGGCAGGCGGGACAGTTGCAGTCGGGGTCGATCGGGAGCGGATCTCTCTGATATTTGCGGTTATTGATATTCATCGTGCCCTTCCAAGTGAAGATATAGCCGTGACGGGCATTTCTGGAGGGCATAACGCAGTCGAAGAAGTCAACGCCTCTGTAAACCGCCTCCAGAATATTGACGGGCGTACCGACACCCATCAGATAACGGGGCTTGTCCTTCGGCATAAAGGGCTCTACGGCATCGATCACGTGATACATCACGTCCGCCTCCTCACCGACGGCAAGACCGCCGATCGCATAGCCGGGAAGATCAAATTCCGAGATGCGCTTCATATGGTCGATACGGATATCGTCGTAGGTGCCGCCCTGGTTGATGCCGAAAAGCATCTGATTTTTATTGATGGTTTCGGGCAGGGAATTCAGGCGCGCCATTTCGTTTTTGCAACGGGCAAGCCAACGGGTCGTTCTGTCGACCGAAGCCTTCACGTAATCGCGGGGCGCGGGATTTTCGATGCATTCGTCAAACGCCATGGCGATCGTCGAGGCGATATGCGACTGGATCTGCATACTTTCCTCGGGTCCCATGAAAATGCGTCTGCCGTCCACGTGGGAAGCAAACTGAACGCCATCCTCCGAAATTTTGCGGAGCTGGGAAAGCGAAAATACCTGAAAGCCGCCGCTGTCGGTCAGGACGGGTCTGTCCCAATTGAAAAATTTGTGGATACCGCCCATAT
Organism: Clostridia bacterium; assembly: GCA_017412045.1. Lineage (GTDB taxonomy): Bacteria > Bacillota > Clostridia > Oscillospirales > CAG-272 > QALR01. The sequence continues at coordinate 7,568 of JAFQOX010000032.1, read as the reverse complement.
CGTAGATCACGTCGTCACCCGGACGAACGTGCAGGTGATACGTGTTGGAAAGCTCAACCTGACAGCCCACCTCGTAAAGGTCCTGCGTGGAAATGCCGCCCTTGATGGTCGCGGAGGTGCCGACGTTCATGAAAACGGGCGTCTGGATCGTTCCGTGAACGGTTTCAAAAGTACCGCGGCGCGCGCGGCCCTCTTGCTTCAGTAAAGTAAACATTCGTATATCCTTTCTTCGGCAGCTCTGTCAATCTCTGCCGAAACGTGTGTCAATTTCTTTTTTGCTGATCTCAAAGGCGACGGGTCTGCCGTGAGGACAGTATTTTATGCAGTCGTAGCGGAAAAGATTGTCGCAAATCCAGCGGAGATGCGCGCCGTCGTAGATTCTTCCCGCCTTCACGGATGCCTTGCAGGCGCTCTGGTACAGCGCACGCTCAAAGATGCCGCGCTTCGTGCTTTCGAGAGGGGAAGCGCCGTTCAGGCTCTCCGAGATCAACGCCAGCAATAACGTCCTCGCTTCCTCCTTTTCAAAGCCCAGAGGAAAGCCCGTCATCGTGATCTCTCTTTGCGAAACGGAAAATTCAAATCCGCACGCTTCCAGCTCGCTCCGATATTCCTCGCAAAACGCCGCTTCCTCCGTGGAAAGCGCGATCGTTTCGGGGGTCAGGATCATCTGTACGTTCGGTCTGTCCATCGTCATATTGGCGCGCAACCGTTCAAAATTGATGCGCTCGTGCGCCGCGTGCTTATCCACCATCAGAATTTTATCGTCCGTTTCCACGATGATATAGCTTGCGAAAATTTCGCCCGTGATGCGGTAGGCGGGAATCGGATGCGTCGGCGCCTGCAAAATTTTTTCTTCGCTCGGCGCGGGAACCGCGGGAGGCGGGGTCGCATCGGGCTTCGCCGTTTCCGCTCTGCGGATGGCGGAGGTGTAGAGGGATTTCATCGCTTCAAACCCCAAACCGGCGGACGGCGCGTGCAAATGCGTAAAGATGCTCTCCCTTTTTTGTCCCGGAACGGGAACGTCCACGGGGAGGTCGTCGTCCTCAAAGGAAAGCTGTCTCGGCTGCTTGACCTCGGTTTCGGCGATCGGAGCGCGCTTCGGCGCGGCGGGCGGTTCCGAAACGGCGGTCGGCGGTTCGGGCTCTTTTGCGGAAAGCGGCGGCTTCTCCCCGGAGGCTTCGCTTCGCTCGCCCTTTTCCTCGGCTTCACGGAAGAGGTTCTGCAATTTTTCTTTTTCCTGCGTTTTTTCCGCGATTTCCGCAAGATTCAAGCCGGGACGCGCAATCCCGACGGAAAGCGCCCTTCTGATCGCGGCAAATACCGCGTCGAAAACCGCTTTTTCGTCCGAGAATTTCACCTCGAGCTTCGCGGGATGGATGTTCACGTCTACCAGTTTTGCCGGAATGGATACGTGTAATACGCAGGATGGAAATTTTCCACTCGGAATATAGGAGCGGTAAGCCGCCTCCAGCGCCGAGGTCAGCGTTTTACTGCGTACGCAACGCTCGTTGATGAAAAATTGCTGCATACCGCGGTTGCCCCGCAGATTCTCGGGCGAGCAGGTAAAGCCGCTCACGCCGATTCCGCCCGATTTCGTATCCACGGCGATCAGATTTTTCGCGAAGGCGCTTCCGTAGACGGAATAAATCGCGTTTTTCAGATTGCCGTCGCCGGAGGTGGAAAATTTCAGGATCCCGTCGGATATGAAACGAAAAGCAATTTCCGGATGGGAGAGCGCGAGCTTTTCCAACGCGCCCGCGACGGCGGATGCCTCGGAGGATTCGGATTTCAAAAATTTCAGACGGGCGGGCGTCGCCGCAAACAGCTTCTCGCAGACGATCGTCGTGCCGTCGGGACATCCCTCGGACACGATCTCGGTGACCTTGCCGTACTCTCCCGACAGGGACGTTCCCTCCGCATCCTCGCGGCGCTTGGTCAGCAGACGGAATTTCGCGATTGCCGTAATTGCCGCGAGCGCTTCTCCGCGGAAGCCGAGCGTCATGATCGCCGCCAGATCGTCCGCGCGGCGGAGCTTGCTGGTCGCGTGCCTTCTGACGGCGACGACGGCGTCCTCCGCGCTCATGCCGCAGCCGTCGTCCGTGACGCGCAGGGAGCGGATGCCTCCGCCCGTGATTTCCACGGAAATACTGCGCGCGCCCGCGTCCACGGAGTTTTCCACGAGCTCCTTGACGGCGTTCGCGGGGCGCTCCACCACCTCGCCCGCCGCGATCAGATTGGCAACTTCAATATCCAGAACGTTGATAATTCCCATATTTTATGGCCATGCCTTTCTTTTGCGTGACGAAGCCCTCGCTCCGTCCATGATTTACCCTTTAAGGTTTTTTTGCGATCTGGAGATCCACGGTATCGTACAGCGTGACCTTGTCTCCGTATCGCAGCAACGTTTTTCTGATTTCGTTAAAGAACGCCGCGCGCTTGGTCTCGCTGAGCGTCAGATGGTCGGCATCCGTCGCCAGATAGGCGAGGAATTCATCCGCCGTGTAGGTTCTGGTCCTGTAGTAACGCTTGGCGCTGACGTCGGTAAAGCCGTATTTCAGAGCCAGCTCCGCGCGCTTCTGCGCCTGCGCCTCTTTATAGGGGCGGGGCGTTCCCGTTCTCGGCAGATAAATGGAGTACAGCTTCTGCAACGCGGCGGAAACGCTCGGGCGCGCGATTTCTCTCATGGTGTGATTGGAGAAGCGAGCGAAAATACCGCCGCTCTTCAGAAGCGCGAACGCCTTGGTATAGCCCGCCGCCTGATCCACCTCGTGGAACGCGGACGCGGAATAGACCAGATCGAAGGATTCCGCTTCTCCCTCAAAATCCTCGAATTTCGAACGAACGACGGAAAAAGCAGGCGCATCCGCAAAAGCTTCCTCGCAAATCGCCGCCATCTTTTCATCCTGCTCCACCGCCAGCACGGAGCAGCCCGTATCCAGAATCGGCTTCGTTGCCTGTCCCATGCCGATGCCGATCTCCAGAGCCTTTTTCGTGCAATCCAAAGGAATGCGGCTGAAAATATCCTCGTAAAGTTCCGTCATGTAATTCAAACCTTTTACTTCTGCCATGATGATGCCTCCTGTTATATATTTTATAAAATTAAGATTGTGCAAGTATTTTTTTGAGCTCAAAGATCAGATTGAGCGCCTCCAGAGGGGAGATCGTATTGACGTCCGTTTGACGCAATCTGTCGCAAACGTCGTTCTGGATGAAGTTCTCGAACGAAAGCATACCTTCCTCGGCGCTCTCCTTCGGCTTTTCCTTGGGGCGTTTTTTGCTCTCGGGCTGATTGCCGTTCTCCAGAGAAGCCAGGATCTCCTTGGCGCGCTTCGTGACCGCCTCGGGAACGCCCGCAAGCTGGGCGACCTCGATGCCGTAGCTGTCATCCGCGGCGCCGCGAACGATCTTTCTCAGAAACGTAATGCCGTCGCCGCGTTTTTTGGCGGCGATATGGTAGTTGATCACGCCCTTCATCTCATTTTCCAGCGTGGTCAGCTCGTGATAGTGCGTAGCGAACAGCGTTTTCGCCGCGATTTTTTTGCCGAGGGTGTATTCCGCGACGGCGCGCGCGATGCTCATGCCGTCAAAGGTGCTGGTTCCTCTGCCGATCTCGTCGTAAATAATCAGGCTCTGCTTCGTGGCGTTGGCAAGGATATAAGCCACCTCGCTCATTTCCAGCATAAAGGTAGACTGTCCCATCGCCAGATCGTCCGAAGCGCCGACGCGGGTAAAGATCTTATCCACGACGGAAATGCGCGCCTCTCGCGCGGGAACGAAGGAGCCCATCTGCGCCATCAGACAGATCAGGGCGACCTGACGCATATACGTCGATTTGCCCGCCATATTCGGCCCCGTAATCAGCATGAAGCGATTGCTCTTGCCGTCAAGCTCCGTATCGTTGGGGACGAAAAAGCTGTCTCGGGCGCATTGCTCTACCACGGGATGTCTGCCGTCCCGAATGGAGATCACGTCGCCGTAGCCGACCTCGGGGCGGCAATAGCTGTTTCGGCTCGCCACCTCGGCAAGACTGCAATAAACGTCCAGCAGAGCGAGCAGATACGCCGTTTTCTGAACGCGGTGGACGCTCTCCGCCACGCGCGTACGGATCTCGCAGAAAAGCTGATATTCCAGCGCGATGCGCTTTTCGCCCGCGCCGAGGATCTGGGATTCCATGTCCTTCAGCTCCTGCGTGAAATAGCGTTCGCCGTTCGCCAGCGTCTGCTTGCGGATATAGCGGTCGGGAACCGCGCCGATATTGGATTTGGAAACCTCGATATAATAGCCGAATACCCGATTATAGCCGACTTTGAGATTTTTGATGCCCGTCGCTACGCGCTCCGCCTCCTCGATCTTTTCGATCCAGCCGCGGCTGTTTTTTTCGATCTCGTTCAGACGGTCGACGTCGCGGTGGAAGCCCTCGCGGATGAAGCCGCCCTCCCGGATGGAAACGGGGGGCTCGTCCACGATGGCGGAAAGCACCAGCTCGCAAATATCCGAGAGCGTATCCAGCTCCCGATAAATCCCCGAAAGCTCCTCGCTCTCAAAGCCGGAGAGCAGGTTTTTCACCTCCGGAATCTTCGCCGCGGTCATCGCGACGGCGCGAAGGTCTCTCGCGTTCGCCGTGCCGTAAACGATCCTGGTGATCAGACGCTCGATGTCCAGCACGCCCGAAAGCGCGCCCATCAGCTCGCCTCTTTCGATCACGCGGTCAAAGAGCTCGGCGACCGCCGTCTGTCTGCGGTTGATCTGATTCGGATTTTTCAGCGGCTGATCAATGAATTTACGGAGCAGGCGCGCGCCCGCCGCGGTTTTGGTTTTATCCAGGACCCAGAGCAGCGTGCCCTTCTTTTCCGCGCGGCGCATCGTCTCGCAAAGCTCCAGATTGCGGCGCGTGTTGACGTCGATTTCCAGATACTCGCCGTCCGTATAATAATTCAGGGAGTCCAGATTGGCGAGGTCGTTTTTCTGCGTTTCCTTTGCGTAGGACAGAAGCGCGCCCGTCGCCAAAAGCGCGGGATGCTCCGTATCCTCAAATTCAACGGGAATATTTTTAAAATGCCCGTATACCGCGGGCGCCGCCGTTTCGGAAGCGAAACGGGCGGACTGATTCTGGTTGATCATCACCTGCAAGCGGTCGTTCAGAAAATCTGCGACCTCGGCGATCTCCGAAACGGAGACGTTCAGAAGGATCTCCCTCGGCAGATACGCGCCCAGCTCGCCGATGAGCTTCTGCATACGGTGGTCGCCCTCCATGGAGGTCGCCGAGATATGTCCCGTGGAAATATCCGCGAAAGCCAGACCCAGCACCCCGTCCGTCACGTACAGAGCGGCGATATAATTATTTTTCTTTTCGTCCAGAAGGGAAAATTCCGTCAGCGTTCCCGGCGTGATCATGCGGATCACGTCGCGCTTCACGATGCCCTTCGCGCTCGCAGGATCCTCCATCTGCTCGCAGATGGCGACCTTGTAGCCCTTGGCGACGAGCTTGCCGATATAGCCCTCGACCGCGTGATAGGGAACGCCGCACATCGGCGCGCGTTCCGCCTCGCCGCAATCTCTGCCCGTCAGCGTCAGCTCCAATTCTGCCGACGCGACCTTGGCGTCCTCAAAAAACATCTCGTAGAAGTCGCCGAGGCGGTACATGAGGATATATTCACGGTATTTATCCTTGATTTCAAAATATTGTTGCATCATCGGAGTCATAATGTCAATCCTCGCTTATCTTCCGTCATTCACGATCTCACCGATCAGGGCGAACGTCTGCGCCTTGGTGATTCTGATATTGACGAATTTACCGATATCAGAATCGTCCGCGTCGAAAAGAACGATCTTGTTGCCGTCGGTTCTGCCCGAAAATTTTTCGGGATTGTTTTTGCTTCTGCCGTCAACCAGGACGCGGAGCGTCTGATTTTCCCAGACGAGATTGCGCTCCAATGAAATTTCGTTCTGTACCTCCAGCAAACGGGGGAAGCGCGCGCCCGTCACCGCAGGAGGGATCTGATCCGCCATCTCCGCCGCGGGCGTTCCGCTCCGCTTGGAATAGATGAAGGAATACATCATATCGTAACGCGCCTCTCTGACGATGGAGAGCGTTTCCTCAAAATCCTCCTCGGTCTCACCGGGGAAGCCGACGATAATATCCGTGCTGATCGCAATATCGGGCATTTTTTCGCGCATATAGCGGATCAGGGAGAGGTAGGATTCCCTCGTATAATTGCGGTTCATCGCCTTCAGAATGCGGTCGGAGCCCGATTGCACGGGCAGGTGGAACTGCCGTGCGATTTTGGGATTTGCCGCCATGGTATCAATGAGCTTTCGGGATGCATCCTTCGGATGACTCGTCATAAAGCGAACGATATAATCACCCTCGATCTCGCAGATTTTTGCGAGAAGGTCCGCAAAATCGCATTCTCCGCCGAACTCCTTGCCATAGGAGTTGACGTTCTGACCGAGCAGCGTGATCTCCCTGCATCCGTCCGCCACCAATCCGCGGATCTCGTTCAGAATATCCTCGGGACGGCGGCTGCGCTCTCTGCCTCTGACGTAGGGGACGATGCAGTACGTGCAGAAATTATTGCAGCCGTACATAATGCTGACCCACGCCTTATAGGGATTCTCGCGCAAAACGGGGATCCCCTCCATCGTGATCGGCTTGCCCTCGTTCGGGCAGAAGATTCTCTTTTGACCGGATATCACGCCGTACAGAATTTCGGGCATCTGCCAGAGCTTTTCCGTACCGAAGGTAAAGTCGATATAGGGATAACTGCGCTTGATTCGATCTCCGGATTCCTTCTTGGAAACCATACATCCGGAAATACCGATGATCAGCGAGGGCTTCTTCGCCTTCAGGTGCTTATAGCCGCCCGTGATGGAGAGCGCTCTCTGCTCCGCGTGGTCGCGTACGGCGCAGGTATTGACGACGATAATATCCGCGTTTTCCTCTTTGTCCGTTTTTTCGTATCCCATCGCCCGCAGCATTCCCGCGATGCGCTCGCTGTCCGCTTCATTCTGCTGACAGCCGTAAGTGACAACGCACGCCTTTTTGACCTCGCCCGCCGTGACGATGGCTCTGATTTTGCTTGTATATTCCATTTGTGACTGTATTTCCTGCGCGGTCGCGTAGCGCGCGGGAACGTCTTTTCTTTTTTCAACCATTTCGTTTTCTCCATATTGGGACTTGGGACATTATGCCCCATGATATTCTTATATTATAATATATTTTTTGAAATCCGTCAAGGAAATGACGAAGATTTTCACGGCAACCGCATTTACTTTTTCATTATGATTCGAATATGAAAAGGATAAGATTTTTCATATTCGGAAAATCTTAAAGCAAAAAGATTATTTGTTCTGTAAACAGACGGGCTTTTTATAAAATATTTCCCTTTGATAAGGGGGAACGGCGTACTTTTTCTTTCTTTAAAAGAAAAAGTACCAAAAAGAAGCCACTCTGACGCAAGCGTCAGAGTACAGCGTGCCGCTGGACCGCTTGTGCGTATGGGAGCGGCATACCGCGAATCCCGCCGGACTCTGCGCAAATGCACTCTGATTTGCAGGGCAAATCAGAG
>JAFQOX010000031.1 GCA_017412045.1 Clostridia bacterium | reverse complement strand
GTTTCGATTTGATGGCGCGGGTGCGTCTCCGATCTCATCACGCGAACCTTACGGTTCGTGGGAATTTTGCATGGTATAGTGGGAAAAAGAATGATTCCGGAGGGCTGTCCTTTGGGAGAGATCCGCCGCCCGTCAGTATACAAAGCCGGAACAAACTACGGTACGGCGGCAACCATCCGCGGCGATTCGCCGCTAAATTTCCGTTTATCTTTCCAATCTTTCATCGAACTTACGTTACGTGATGATAAGAGCCCCTGAATCCGGCGGATTCAGGGGCTTCCGTTTTATGGGTATTCGTGTAAAATCGCGCTTACTTTTCTTCCGTCAGGCTGTCCCCGAAGACGTGGAGGTAGTAGTCCTCCAGATTGGGAGCTGTCGTTTTTGCGGAAGGGTGCGGCTTGGTATCCGAAAGGATACGCAGACGTACGCAGGATTCCTCCTTGGAGATATTGGTCACCTTTTGGCTCAGGCGGATCGCTTCGACCTCGCTTTCGCCGACCTCTGCGATCCATACCTTGCCCTCGATCTCAGCGACAAGGGAGGCGGGCGCTTCGGAGCGGTAGATATGACCTTTTTTCAGAATGATGATGTTGTTCGCGATGTATTCGACGTCGGAAACGACGTGCGTGGCGATGATGACGATCTTATTGAAGGCGATCTGCGAAATATAGTTGCGGACCGCGATGCGCTGCTTGGGGTCCAGTCCTGCCGTCGGCTCGTCGAGGATCAGGATATCGGGATCGCCGAGCACCGCGGAGGCGAGACAAAGACGCTGCTTCATACCGCCCGAGAGCGCGCCGACCTTGGATTTGAGGGATTCCGTTAGCTCCACAGCCTCCAGGACCTTCGGGATACCTTCTCGCGCCTCCTGATTGGAAAGCCCCTTGAGCTTTGCCATATACCAGAGGAAATCCTCCACGGTAAAGGAAGGATAAATGCCGGGATACTGGGGCATAAAACCGATCTTTTCGCGGAAGCGCACACCCATCGAGCGAACGCTTTCGCCGTCGAATACGATCTCGCCCTTGTCTGCCTTCAGATTGTCCGTGATGATGTTCATCAGCGTGGATTTGCCCGAGCCGTTAGGACCGAGCAGAGCGTAGATGCCGGGCTCCAGGACGGCGTTGAAATCCGTCAGCGCCTTGGTTTTTCCGTATGCTTTTGAAATATGATTCAGTTCCAATTTCATATTTATACCATGCCTTTCCTATCAAATTATGCTCTTCCGAGGAAGTTCAGAAGCGAAAGCTCCTGCAAGAAATCAAAGCCGAAATAGCCGAAGAGTGTCGGCGCAAACGCGATCATGCCCATGATGGCAAGCGTCGGCAGGAATTTTTTCGTCAGACGGGAAACGCCGACGGTGGCGAACGCCGCGGCGAGCGCAACGCCGATCTGACGCAGGTAGATCAGAGCGAAATGTCCGCCGATCGTTCCCGACGCTTCCGCGAGCGCGGGCAGGCTGATGGCGGGCGCATTCGGCAGGGGCAGTCCGTGCTCGGTCGCGCAGACGTAATATTGCCAGAATTCGCAGACGGTGACGATCAGAACCGTCATCGCGGTGACGATCAGGAATTTATTGAGCGTCGTTCTCGCCTTTCCGTTTCTCGTCGTGCTCTGGATCTGCATGAATTTATCCTTGTATTCTACGGCGTACACGCCCGAAAAGAGGAAGATGACCGCCGCCAGATAGAGATACGAAATATTCGTGTTGATCATGCGGTTCCAGCCCATATCGTTGACGAAGTACGCGATCTTGCCTTCCTCGTTCAATCGGCGCAGCGTATCGCTCGTTGCGCTCAGCGACTGCACGATATCCAGACGGTTTTCGGCGTAACGGAGCTTGGTATTGTATTCGTGATACGTATTGAGGTCGATCTCTTTATTTTTGTATTTGAAATACATGGCATCCTTCTGAGAAATGATTTCGACGAATTCGGCGTACTGCGCTTTGAGCTTCTCATCCTTTTCCTCCGTCCATTCGCCGCCGTATTCATCCATGTATTCCGCATATGTCAGCTCGTAGAAGGTCTTTCGTTTCACGCGGAACGCATCGTCCGTCAGCAGAACGGTGCCGACGATCAAGCCCGCGAGGACCAGACACGCAAACGGCGTCAGGATCTTTTTGATCTCGTAGCCGACGAGCGTGGCGCGTCTGCGTTTTTTTCTTCCCGGCAGTGCGTTTTTAACGGCGACGGTGATCCTGCGGGAAAGATTGCGCAGAGCGCGGAATTCCAAGCCCTTGCCCGCCGTATAAAAGAACCACGCCAGCAGCAGGCTCGCGGCGAGGATGACCGAATAAACGATCAGCACGGATTCCAGCGTGGGCACGCAGATATCGAAAAGGTTGATGCCTCTCCAATAAACCAGCGGCTCCTTACCGTTGATGCTCCAGAAGAAATTCAGATTCTTGAGCGGGTCGTAGGCGTTGAGATAGTCCTTGGTCGCCGCGAGATAGTTCAGCGCCGTAAAGAGAATGCCGATGGAAAAGGCGGGAACGTAGCTCGTGAATACGGCGGAAAGCGCGATGACCGACGCCATGAAAACGAAGCAGGAGAACAAACGGAGCAGGAACGTCAGCGCGAGTCCGCCGCCAACCGTCGTCATGAGCGGACAGAGCCGATAGGATTCCACCATTTGCAGGGGCGCTTCGATGCCGTTATAGCCGTAGCAAACGCCGATCGCCGCCAGCGCGGAAAGCGTCAGAACGAGGCAGACCAGCAGACAGTACACGAGAGCGACGATCATTTTTGCCAGATAGGTTTCGGTCCTGCCTCGCCTGGAGACGCGGAGAATGCCGACCATACCGCCGCTTTTTTCGGGAATGAGGATCAGCATACCGCCGACGATCATTGCGATCATGGCGATCACACCGAAGCCCGAATAGTCCAGATAGACGTCGTAGCCGCGGATATTGACGAGCGGGAATTCCATATCCTTGAGCAGCTCGTAGGATTCCAGAACGCCCTGCTGATAACGGATTTCAAAGCCGTTCTCCGGGTAACCGAGATAACGGTATTCGTCGATATGTCCGTTTGCAATGCGAATGGACATTTTGATCGATCTCTGATACGTAGAGGTGTAATTTTTTAAATCGGGGAAGGTCTTGGAGAACAAGGTATAATCATTATCGCTGTAGGCGCTGTCGGGATAAGGAAGCCTTTCTCCGCCGTTATGGAAAGCCTGAAGATTGTGCTTGGAAACTCTGTCGTATTCATCGACGTATTCCTTCATCCGCTTTTCCATCCCTTCGGGATCGGCAAGGTAGTCCGCAAGAAACGTATCAAACTGCTTCTCCGCCGTCACAGCCTTCTCATCCACCTGACTCGTTATCAGAAGAATATTGAAAACCGTGATCGCCAGCAGCATGATCGGAATGATCTTGTGGGCAAACAGCTTTTTCAGCTCGTACTTAATCAGTGAAAACATAAATTTCTGTCCTTTCTGTGTATTTTTAGGGGGATGACTTCAATCGAGGATTATTGGAACGTATCGTTCGCAGCCGGGGAAATATCTTACGAAAGCCGTTCAACGTACTCCAGCTTATCGATCGTACCGTCCTCGCGAACGGTGCCGGCGCGCAGACCTTGACCCCAGATTTCGGCAACGCCGTCGATCTCGCCCTTGTAGCATCCGTTGATCAGAATTTTGCCGTCGAAGATCACGGCGATGCCGTTCAATGAGGTGATCTTCGAAAATTCATATCCGGGATCGTCGTACATACAAACGATATTCGTGCCGTCGTGGTTGGCTCGGTAAAGCTTGCCGTCGTTTTCGCGGTATCGGGGCTTGCGTTCTCCCGTTTTGCTATCCGTAACGTAGCCGTAAATCTCCCATTTCTTATGAAAATAATAGATATAATTTTCGTCTACGTACACAATCTCGACGCCCTCCGATGCACCGAAAACGGAATTGGGGATCACCGTGGATTCACCCGTCTTCATATCGTGAATCTTCACGCCGCAGCGGTTCCCGCCACCGTCCCTCTCGTATCCGAAAAAGCGACTGCCGTAATGAAAATCACTACGCGGAACCTCCTCGATCGGTTCAAGGGAAACGAGATCCATATCTGCTTTCACCCAGAGACGATTCCGATCTCTGCCGTAGATCTCGCCGTTATAGAAGAAATCCGGATACATAAAATTTCCCGTTTTTTCGGTCAGGTCCTCCATTTCCTTCGTCTCGGTGTTGAAGCGCAGGACGTGAGGATTTCCGTTTTCATCCGCGCGCAGCTCAATATAAATATACGGACCGCAAGCGGTGGAATTCAGAGCCCACTCCGTATATGGGTTATCCACGCCTATCTCAAATCCCGAATCATATTCCAATTTCATATCGGTGCCGTCAAAAGCGCAGGATATAATATTCCCTTTGTCATTCGTGGTGTAAAAACGGTTATTGATAAAAAACGTACACATGAACTCCCAATTCCACATTTCCAAATTACCGAAATTTGCCAGACAGTATCCGTCGCTGTGTTCGCAAAGAGGATCGAAGCAATACGCATAGTCTTTTCCATCTACCTTGCTGTAATAACGAATGCCGCTTGCATCATAAACAATACGGGATGGAAATTCCATAAACTGTCCGGATCCGTGATCAATGATCGTATCCTTCAGATCCAATTCGCTCGAAGGGGGCGCGCTCTGCGCGCCGTCCGTCCCCGGATTCGCAGGCGGTTTCGTGTTACAGCCCGTCAAAAGTAAACATATCAGCGTAAGGATCGATGCGAGTATTTTTTGCATAAAAGCCACTCCTTTCTGATCGGGATATACATTAAATGTAAAAAACAGGTCTTGTCTTTCATATTTCCCGAATTGTTCACAAAATGTTAACAATTGGAAGGAAGGTCGATCAGCTCGTTTGCGGATCTTGCGTCCACGACCTGCCCCTTTAACGCCGCTAACCAATTTTCGCCTGCCGGCGTTTCCGAGCCGTTCGTCGTTCCCGACGTCGTTTGTCCGCCCGTATCCGTACCGGTAGGCGGCTTGGCGTTACACGCCGTCAAAAACAGCAGCGTGAATGCGAGGAAGAGAGTAAAGATTTTTTTCATGAAAATACCTCCTGTGATTCATTTTTTGTCCCTCTGCTCCCTTTAACGCAAAAATCTGAAAAATATTACAGGATTTTTCGGATTTTTTTTAATTTTTTGAAATAAACGGAAATTTATCATAACTATCTCGCCAAGGCTCAACTTAAGATAAAGTTATGTCTATTGCCGAAAATACCGATTACAGTTAGCCTTCCCCGGTGCACTCCATCCGCAGGTGGAGTTGGAAGGTGTCGGCGTAGCCG
>JAFQOX010000030.1 GCA_017412045.1 Clostridia bacterium | reverse complement strand
GGCACGCTGGTTTGCTTCTTTTTCGTCCTTTTTCTTTCAAATAAAGAAAAAGGACATCGTTCCCCCTTATCAAAGGGAAATCTTTTATAAAAAGCCCTGTCTGTTGACATAGAAAAAATAATTTTTTTGCTTTAAGATTTTTGAATATGAAAAATCTTATCCTTTTCATATTCGAATCATCGTGAAAAAAGTAAATGCTGTTGCCTGCTTGTATTTATTCGTTTTCCGTTCCCAGACAAAGCTCCTTTGCCGCGGCAAGCGTCTGATCGGTGATTTTCGCGCCGCCGATGATGCGCGCGACCTCGCTGATATGCTCCTCTTCCGAAAGGATTTGTACGGAGGAGTGCGTTCTGCCGTCGGCTTCCGCCTTGGAAACGAAGAGATGGGAATCCGCGATCGCCGCGATTTGGGGGGAATGCGTCACGCAGATGACCTGCGTTCCCTTTTTCGCAACCTCGTGCAGCTTGATGCCGATCTTATGCGAGGTTCTGCCCGAAATACCCGTATCAATTTCGTCGAAAATCAGGGTTTGCGTATGCTCCTTATCCGCAAACGCGCAACGGAGCGCGAGCATCATACGGGAAAGCTCACCGCCCGATGCCACCTTGGAGAGCGGCTGTAAGGGCTCGCCGGGGTTGGCGGAAACGGTGAACGCCACCTTGTCCACGCCGTTCGGAGAAAACTCGCGCAGATTGGTGACCTCGATGCGGAAGCGTACCTTCTCCATATCCAGAAAAACAAGCTCGCCCGTGATCTTTTCCTGGAGATATTCTGCCGCCGCGCGGCGTTTTTTCGTGATCTTCTGCGCGATCCTTTTCATTTGCTCCCGCAGATCCGCCAATTCGTTTTCCAGATCCTCGGTCAGCTCGCCTGACTGCTCCAGATCCTGCAAGCGGACGGCGAGACGGCTGCGGTATTTTTTGATTTCCTCCACGGTGCCGCCGTATTTTTTTCGCAATCTCTGCAAATTGTCCAGACGCTCCTCGATCTTATCCAGAAGTTCGGAGGGATTTTTGATTCCCATATCGCATTCCTTGCGGATGGTTTCGGCGATGTCCTCCAGGCGGTAACGGAAATCCGCCAGCGTCTCCGCGAAATCGGTCGCTTCGCTCAGAACGCCCTCCAGCGCGCCGAGCGATTCCTCCGCCTTTTCGATCAGGTCGCAGGCGCAGATGCCGCGGTCGTTCTGATACAGCGCGCGGTAGATCAATTTTGCGTGCTTGCCGATTTTTTCGGCGTTCTGCACCTTCGTGCGTTTGCGCTTCAGCTCCTCCTCTTCGCCCTCTTTGGGGTTGACGGCGTCGATGTCCTTGATCTGATATTTCAAAAGCTCGATGGTTCGCGCCTTTTCCTGCTCGTCAAAGGAAATTTCCGAAATGCGCTTTTTGACGGCGAGCATTTGACGGTAAAGCTGCGCGTATTCTTCCTTTTCCGCTTCGCAATCGGCGAACGCGTCCAGAAAAACGATGTGGGATTCCTCATTCAGAAGGGATTGACCGGTATGCTGACCGTGAATGTGGATCAGCTTGGCGGCGATCTCCTTGATGATGGAGAGGGGGACCGCTCTGCCGTTGATACGGGCGGTAGAGCCGCCCTTATCCGTGATGTCGCGCTGGATCAGCAGGGTGCCGCCCTCCGTATCGATGCCGAGCTCTTCCGCGAAGGCGGCAGCCTCCTCGGAGATATTTTCAAACAGCGCGGATACCATCGCCTTGCTTTCGCCGCCGCGGATCAATTCCTTGGAGGCGCGCGCGCCGATGATCAGCCCCACGGAGTCGATGATGATGGATTTTCCCGCGCCCGTTTCACCGGTCAGAACGGTGAGCGCGTTTCCGGGACAGACGCATTCATCCTTGATGATGGCGATATTATGAATACATAATTCCTTGAGCAAAATCAAACACTCCTTCTGCCACTTAAAGCCCGATGATCTCTCGGATATAACTCGTGAATTCGGAAGCCTCCTCGTTGCTGTGGACGACGATGAAGATCGTATCGTCCCCCGCGATGCTGCCGACGATCGCCTCCTGGGCAAGCGCGTCCAGAGCCGCCGCCGCGGCGTTCGCCATGCCGGAGAAGGTTTTCACGACGATGATGTTCTGCGCGTTCTGCGCGTTCACGATGGTTTCGCGCATGATATTTTTCAGCTTGTTTTCACTGCCGGAGCTTTCGTTTCTGGCGGCGGTGTACTGATAGCCGCCGTTTTTGGTGGCGGTTTTGACAAGCCCCAATTGCTTGATGTCTCTGGAAACGGTCGCTTGCGTGACGTTATAGCCGCTTTCCTTGAGCTTTGCGATCAGATCGTCCTGTGTTTCGATCACGTGATCGCTGATGATTTCGAGAATACGCGTATGACGGGAATTTTTCATGCAATTTTTTCCTTTGCCGATTTATTTTTTATTTAATTTCGTTTCCAGAATATCGTAGAATCGGGTTGCGCCGATTTTGATAATCTTGGCAGTATATTCGGATTTTCTGATGTGGATTTCCGCCTCCTTGGGGATCATACGCGCATTTTTGCCGTCCATGGTGACGTGAATATCCGTGAAGGCGTCCCTCGTTCTGCCCGAAAGGGTGAGGGCGTTTTCGGGCGCAAGCAGGACCGCGCGGCTGAGCAGGGAGTGCGGACAGACGGGCATGACCGAGAAAACGGATGCCGTCGGGTCAATGATGGGGCCACCCGCCGAAAAGGAATAGGCGGTCGAGCCCGTGGGTGTGGCGACGATGATGCCGTCCGCGCGGTAATCCAGAACGCCGCCCGGCGTGCAGGAGAGGGAAAATTCGGCGATCTTGGAGCGTACGCCGCTCGCCGCGACGATGTCGTTGAGGATGCGCTGCGAATGCAGAAGCTCTCCGCCCAGCAGGATCTGCGCATCCAACAGCATACGGGATTCCACGGTGAAATCGTCCTGCGCGAGCAGGGCGAGCTTTTCGATCTCCGTGCGCTCCAGCGCCATCAGAAAACCGAGATGTCCGAGATTGATCCCGATCGCGGGCTTGTCTTTTTCGGCGGCGCGCACGCTGTAGTCGATCATCGTGCCGTCTCCGCCGAGAACCAGGATGGCATCGCAGGCATCCATCATGCCGTCCGCTGTGTCACAGAACTGTACGGACAGGGAAAGGTCCTGAAAAAAGGGCTTTGCCGCCGAGGAAAGAATAGAAAGAATTCCGTTTTCCGAAAGCACGCGGACCGCTTGCCCCGTGTATGCGTATTCCCGATCGTATTCGGAATTTGGAAAAATAGCAATTTTTCTCAGTATCACAACGTTACACTCCTTTGGCGCTGAAAATAATGGACGTTTAAGAAAATACGGTTTGCTTGATATTTGCCGGGGGGAAGCCTTTTCCGTTTCCGATGCGGAAAAGCGCGAGATATTCGCGGTTGCCGTCGCCGCCCTCGATCGGCGAGGGGATCAGGGCTTCGGGGAAAAGCCCTTCCTTTTCCGCCGCGGCGAACAGCGATTCGATGACCCTGACGTGAACGTGGCGGTCGCGGACGATGCCGCCCTTTCCGATATGCTCCTTGCCCGCCTCAAACTGCGGCTTGATCAGGCTGATGAAGATCCCGCCGTCCCTGACGTTGGCGCGTACCGCGGGATAGATCAGCGACTGCGAAATAAAAGAGAGATCCGATACGGCAAGGTCGCAGACCTCTCCCGTCATATCGGGGGTGAGATGTCTGGCGTTCGTTCCCTCCAGCGAGATCACGCGGGGGTCCGCCCGCAGAGAGGCATCCAGCTGACCGTGACCGACGTCCACGGCGTATACGCGGCGCGCGCCGTTTTGCAGCAGGCAGTCGGTGAAGCCGCCCGTGGACGCGCCGAGGTCCAGCGCGGTTTTTCCCTCGATCCCCGGCTTGAACGAAAAAATTGCAGCCTCCAGCTTGACACCGCCTCGGCTGACATATTTCGACGGATTTTCAATTCTGATCTCGCCGAGGGGGGTATCCTCCGGGATGTCCTGAGACGGTTTTTCCACGCGCTTGCTTCCGACGCAAACGCCGTCCCGGATCAAAGCCGCCGCATGGCTGCGGCTTCTGGCAAGACCCTTTTCAAAAAGAAATTTATCTGCTCTCATGAGAGTTCCTTTCACGGAAAATAAATGAATACGCATCAATGAAGGTCCGCTGACTCTTACGGACCGACAGTGTATTCATTATAACATAAATAAAATGAATATTCAATAGAAATCATGCAGATTTATATCAAATATTTTCAGAGAACACGAATGTTTTGCATATTCATTCACATATATGCAAAGCGGTCCGTACGGCAATCATGCGAAACCGCGCAAAGAAAAAAGCCCGTACGGAGCGGATGGGAAGCATCCGATTCGTACAGGCGCGGCAAATCCGTTTTTCAGTCGTCCTCGCCGTATCCGGGGAAGATATGGTAGGAATCGAGAACGGGGATCATGATCAGCGCGGTCAGTCCCGCCGTAAAGCCGCCGTTATAAAGAACGAAGCCGCCGTGCATACTCGCGGTGGACGAGCATATGATGGCGTGGATCAAGCCGGCGAACAAGCCCTTTTTCCAGCCGTATCTGCCCGCGATGGGGCAAAGTCCCGTAGCGAAGGCGACGCCGTTGACGTATTCCTGCGTGGAAAGCATCCACGGGAGCGTTTCTCCGAGAAAGGCGTACACGATGCAAACGAGCGCGGAAAGGGAGATATATCCGAGCACGACGGGCGCGACGTTTCTCGGATGCTGTCCGTCAGCCGCAAAGGTAAGCGCCGCGAAGAGCGCGCCGACCGTAGGACCCGTGAAGCCCGCGCCGACGGGGAGACGGATCGCGGGGAAGATCGCGCGGAGCAGCTCCGGCGCGAGAAAGATGACGTTCAGATACGCGAGAAAGCACAGTCCATAAACGCCGAAATTGATGAAGCAGACGGGCATTCCGAATTTGGAAGAAAAATCAAGTCCGTATCCCGTGCATTTGATCAGACGGCTGTAGCCGTGGAAGGTTCTTCCGTTCATGAAAAATCCGAGAACGATCGCGGTCAGAAACAGAACGAGGAAAAAGACGTCCATGAACACGATATAGGAATTGTGGAAGGAATCGTATACGGGATTGTCGCGGACGACGACGTTCGGAGAGGAAAAGCCGAACGTACGGTACAGGAGCGCGTGCGCGCAAATGCCGAAAATGCCGATGGCGAGCCCCGCCTGATACATATTGTAGCCCCTCTGGATCGAGGCGATGCCGGGGAGCAGGGCGGGGATGATGAAGCCCGACAGCGTGCCGAAGAGAACGGCAAAGATCACGCCCATCACGCTGAGACGGATCGTTCCGAGGTGAAATTCGCCGACGGTATAGCGGAACAGGAGGTCGCTGATAAAGGGCGCCAGCGCGGTGGAGAACATGGTGATGTGGAGATTTTTCCGAATGGGATTTTTCGTGATCAGAAAGTAGATCAGAACGCCGATGAAGGGCGGCCACATATTCAGAAAATTGAGTCCGTAGAAGCAGTGCGCGATGACGAGAAGGTACGCCGCGAAGGTTTTGGCGTTTGCCCGCGTTCGCGTGACGAGGATCATCACGTTGCAGGCGAGACCGCACAGCCCCGCGTTGAAGAGCGTGCTTGCCAGACAGCCCAGATTGAAATAATCCGTCACCAGCTTGGAGGGGGACGTCAGGATGCGAAGAAAGTTTTCCCAAAAAACCTCCCGTTCTCCCGTGTAGCGCAGCGCGAAGGGGACTGCCGCAAAAAAGGAAAGGCTTAAAAAAAGAGCGAACAGCGCAAACGGCTTGCTGTTCTCCCGATCTCGTTTGGCGAGAAAGATTTCTTTTTCACTCGGTGTCATGATGACCTCCGTGTTTTGATATTATATATAGCATATCATATTTTATCCAATTTGACAAGGAATATTTTTTGCGGAACGTCACGGCAACAGCATTTACTTTTTATAAAAATGAATGATAAATTCTTGTTTAGCGGGTTCTCTCTCCCTCCGTCAACCATGCGGTTGACACCTCCTACATTATGCTTCGCATCATGTGCAGAGGGGGGCGTTCGACTTTTTCCATGAAAAAACACAAATTTATTCCGAATTGAAGATTTTCGCAATAGTTTTGTATTTGATGGAAATAAGAACACATTGCCTCCCTCTGACGAGGGAGGTGGATTGCCGTAGGCAAGACGGAGGGAGAGATACCTTCAAATAAGAATTTATCTTAAAAAAGTAAATGCTGTTGCCCTGTTTGCGGAAAAAATAATTGACAAAACGAACCGATTTGGGATATAATCAAAGGAAATAAGAATGAAAGATTCCGAGGAGGAAACCAAAATGAACGTTTATTCTTCTGTTTGCGATCTGATCGGGAAAACCCCGTTGGTTTTGCTTGAAAATTATAAAAAGGAATGCGGCGCTTATGCGACTCTGATGGGAAAGCTGGAGGCGAAGAACCCCGCAGGCTCTGCCAAGGACCGCGTGGCGAGAGAAATGATCGAGCAGGCGGAAAAAGCGGGCAAGCTGACCGCCGATGCCGTGATGATCGAGCCCACTTCGGGAAATACGGGCATCGGACTTGCCGCCATTGCCGCCGCCAAGGGCTACCGTCTGATCATTACCATGCCCGAAACCATGTCCCGCGAAAGACAAATGCTCATGCGCGCATACGGCGCGGAGCTGATCCTGACGCCGGGCGAGGCGGGCATGGCGGGCGCAATCGCCAAGGCTGAGGCGCTTGCCGCAAGTCTGCCGAACGCCTTTGTGGTCGGACAATTCACGAATCCCGCCAATCCCGATGCCCACAGAAAAACGACGGGCCCCGAGATCTGGGAGGATACGGACGGCAAGGTCGATATTTTCGTTGCCGGCGTGGGTACGGGAGGTACCATTACGGGTGTCGGTGAATATCTGAAATCCAAAAATCCCGACGTTCGTGTGATTGCGGTGGAGCCGGCGGATTCCCCCGTGCTTTCGGGCGGAAAGGCGGGCAAGCACGGCTTGCAGGGCATTGGCGCGGGCTTCGTTCCCGAAATTTTGAATACAGAAATTTTTGATGAGATCGTGCGCGTGACGACAGAACAGGCTTACGAGGCATCCCGTCTGCTTGCGCGCAAGGAGGGCTTGCTCGTCGGTATTTCCTCGGGCGCCGCGCTGTACGCCGCGACGGAGATCGCAAGGCGCGAAGAAAACAAAGGCAAACATATCGTCGTTCTTTTGCCCGACACGGGTGAAAGATACCTTTCCACACCGATGTTTGAGGGTTGATAAAAAAAGACTTGCAACGAATGCAAGTCTTTTTTATCGCATAGGAAATTGCGCAAATAGAACCTCGCCGTTTATATCGTTTGGATACAGTCTTAACTGCGATAGGCGAGCACACAGCTTGCAGAGCAAGCAGTTTTCCAGCGGGCGTTGCCCGCTTTTTTACACTATAG
>JAFQOX010000029.1 GCA_017412045.1 Clostridia bacterium | reverse complement strand
GGATCGAGCACTTTGATCATAAACATACAAACGGTGACCATTAAGGTCAATTGTCTTATTACCGCTGCCGAGCTTTGTCCATACATATTGAGAATCCCATTTTGTATTCTCAAAATCAGAATAAGCTGTCAAATTCTTTTCTGCATCAGCATCCAGCTTGATGCTGACATCGCCGTCCTGCCGCAGTAGCTCGCGGATTTCGTCAACGTCGTGTGTGACGACTACACTCGGCTCTGCCGCAAATGCAGGCAACGCCCCGAACGGTACAATGGAAAGCACCATTACGAGTACGAGCAGAAGCCCTAAGAGCTTTGGCTTAAAATTTGTTTTCATTGTCTTTCTCCTTTCGCGGCGCGGTCACGCTCTCGGCTGCACGCGCCCCTTTTCAGTTTGATGTGTTCAAGAATTTCGATGAACGGGAGTTTGCCGTTGACAGCTCTTCGATAGACCTCCCCGTATTCCATCATGACCTGCCCCGGCAAGATCAGCGCTTCGCCCTCGTCGTTTTGAAATTCGATGCTGAAATACCAGAGCGCGCTCGGCTTCGCCCCCGTTCGGAAGGGACAAAAAAACGAGATCTTTCTGTCGGTGAGCTTCAGCTCCATCGAGCTGTACTCCTCCCTGCCGCTCAGACTGCTTTTGCCGTAAAGCGGCATACCGCTGTCAAAGCACAACGTATAGATCTCATCCGGCGCGTTGATGAACAGATAGTCCGTCGTTGCATCCCTGTCGGTGATCCTTTCGTGATCCCACGGGATAGGAATCTCGAATTCGCCAAATTGGACTCGCTTTCTCGTCATCTTCATCACCTCCCGCAAAATTTTCGATTGCCGTAAACGAGTCTTGGCTCTTGATATTCGTATTATATCATAATGTAAAGCTTTTCTTATACACCCGCGGCGGGTGTTTTTCGGGTGTTTTCGGGCGTTTTTCGGATACACACACGGGTGTATACGGGTGTATCGGAGTTCATTTTTCCATAATTATCCACAATTCCGTAAAAAAACACGAAATGGATGCCGGAAACTGCCTCCGTATCGCGGTTTATTCCGGCTTTGTGCATAGCTCGACGGCGGAGCTCTTTTCAGAAATTTCCTATGATACAAAAAAGCGGGCAACGCCCGCAGGAAAACTGCTTGCTCTGCAAGCTGTGTGCTCGCCTACCGCAGTTTAGCCTGTATTCAAACAATACAAAACGGCGAGGTCGAATTTGCGCAATTTCCTATGATACAAAAAACGCCTGACGGACCGTAAGATCCATCAGGCGGCTTATGCCTTTTTTAATTTTGTAAAAGCGCGTAAATTTCGTCTCTGCTCGATACGCCGAGAATTCTGTAAAGCGCGGAGGTATGCATCTTCACCGTGTTTTCCGAAAGGTGCAGGCGATCCGCAATTTCCTTTCTGCTCTTACCGTCAAGAATGCCCTCCAGCATTTCCATCTGCCTTGCAGACAGTGTGCAATCCGGGATCTTGGCAAGAATATGCGCAATCTTTTCCGCTCTGGAAAGGCTATCCACGATGATCACGGGCGCCTTTTCCTCCACGATAACGGGCGGAGGAACGTCATCCACGTGAACGTAATCCTGCATCATCCAATAAATAAAGAAAAATACCGCGCTGCTCATAAGATAGGAAACCGAAAGGAATTCAAAGTTCCACGTAATCAGCTTTTCTACGAGCCACATACCGATATTACCGATCACCACGGCAAGCATGAGTCCCACAAGCTTCTGCGACTTGCCTCTGCTTTTCTTCACGGAAATGCAGATCACCGTCAGCATACCTGCAAAATAAGAAAGAACGTATATCAGATTGGTGGGATGAAGAAAGCCGTATTCCTTGACCAGCTTGGCGGCGCCGTCAGCCCGTACCAGCTCCACGCTCTTATAATACCAATCCAGATGTCCCGTGGTCAGCACCATGGCAAACATAGCCATCGCTACACCCAGAAGCAAGAAGGACACCCGCTTTTTATACTGAAATCCGCAAAGTCCCGAAATGATCATGAACATACAAAGCGGAACGAAAACCTGTCCGAAATAGGCAATTTTATTTGCAAACAAAGCAAATGCAACCGTTCCCGCGCACGAAAGGAGCAGATACCCCAGATTGACCGCGCAAACGGAAAGATAAAGAATGAAAAGCCAGGGCTCGTTTTGCTTTTTCCGAACGAATCGAAAATATCCGACGGGCAACAAAAGCGACAAAGCAAAAACAACGCTGTATGCGATCGTCAATGGCCCCACCTCCTAATCAAAAATCAATTTATGCGTTTTATTATATCATGCCGTTCCGAAGAAATCAAGGCGTTTTTTCGGATTTACGCAAAAAAGCATTTATTTTTTGATCAGCGGAGACATAAGCTTCGCCGCCGATGATTCGAGCCTTGCGGCGTTCTCACGAAGCGCGGACGATCCTCAATACCAAGCCCGGCTCGGAGGTATCCTCCGCGGATTGCGCCGAGGTTCCGACGGCGCGAATCAGCGCGCCGGGAATGACGATGCTGTCTTTTTCGATACGGACTTCCTCGGTAATATCCACCGCCCGCTCCGAGGCGAGATCCTGCGCCAGAACGCCCGAAACGGCATTTCCGTCCGTACGAAGAATCAATTCGGCATATTCTCCGAATACGCTGACGGTCACAGCATCCCCGATCTCCGCGCTCACACGGCACCGAGGGATCCAATAGCGCCTCTCTCTCGTCCGTCCAAGGGTAGCGACGGAGAACGCGCCGTTCGGATTGCGCGAAGCGATCACGTACGGCATTTCCCCCTCCCCGTCCGCTTCCACGCAGGGAAGCCCGCAATTTCTCGCGATCGCGGCGGGCGCCGTGACCGTCACGGTATCCCCCACAAGCTTCTCCCCGATCAGCGGCATGGAAAACCACCATTCCTCCATCTCGCTTGCGCGGTCATCAAAGCGCCACGTATCCGTAAGCGCGAGCGCGGATACGCGCGTATATCGGCAATCGACGGCGAAGGCGGGCGCGATCCTGTGCCAGCGCACCGCGCGGAGTACCTCGCACATCTTGGTCTTCAGATCGCGATGCACCGACGGAAAGGACATATCCGCCCTGCCGTTCGGCAAAGGTCCGCGGAAGGGATGGCGCATGATGCCCATCGCAAAGCCCCCGGCCGCCGCCATATAAGCCTCGTCCTCACAGTTGACAAGTCCCACGCATCCGCTCTCCGTGACTCCGATCAACAGCGCTTGCTTCAATTTTTCCATCGTCATGGGGATCGAAAATATCGCGGGAACGTCGTAGGTTCTGAAAACGTCCGAGCAGGTCAGAACCTCGTGGATCTTCGCGTGCTCAACCGTCAGACGGGGCGCGTGGATACGCCCCAATTCCGTCAGCCTTCTGCGGAAATCGGCGTCGAGGCACCTTCTCCCCCAGTCCACCTTCCAGTACAACAGAGCGCCGATATTCGCTTCCTGCAAGCATTGCGTCCAATAAGCCTCACGGTCGGAAATCTCTCTGTGCTTCGATTCCTGCGCGCAGACCCAGCCGCCCAGCCCCTTCCAGCCGATCGACCGGATCCGATCCGAAAGACGCCTCAGCGACCGTCCGTTATCCCCGCTCACAGCCGCTTCGGGGAATTTTTCGCCGTTCAGAAGCAGACTGCCGTACCACGATCTGTCGTTATCGGGCGGAACGTCCCAACTGTCGTCCATCACAAAGATCAGATCCCGCCTTGCCTCGGGATAAAAATACGCCCAGCCAAACGGCTTTTCTCCGCCAAACAATGCGTGTTCGCCGAGGATCGCGCGCTGTCCCTCAGGCTTGCCGTCAGACGTCGCGTAAAGCTGTGTCTGCCACGTGCAGTAATAATCGGGGGACGGATTGACCGTATCGGGTATCAGATTACAGCTCGTATATTTCATAGTCCACCTTTCCTTTGATCTCATCCGTAAATTCCATTGTTTCCGAACGTCTGCTCATATTCCGCAAACGTTAAACACTTCTTCCTCCGAAAAGCAAGCCTCCACCCATGCGGAAAGCTCCGTCATCAAATCCCGTACTTCACCGTCTAATGCAAAAGCCAGATTCCGTAGCCGTTCCCACGACTCCCGATTCACAGCATTTTTCATATTATAATAATCAAATCCGGGTATGGCTTCCGCAAAAAGACGGTATAATCCCAATCGGTCAAAAACGTTGGCGCGGAGACATAAGGAATCCTCTTTCCAACATTCGCCGCTATATTTACCCTTCTGAAATTCAAAAAATAAAGTAGATTCCGTTGCTCTCCGCTCCGACTCGGTCAAAAAATACTTCACGTTCCATTCCTCCTTTTTTACACTATAGGAAATTGCGTAAAACGGCTCCGCCGTCAAACAAGGAACAAAATCAGAACAAACTGCTATACGGCGGCAACCATCAGCGGCGATTCGCCGCTTTTTTATACCATAGGAAATTGCGCAAATTCGACCTCGCCGTTTTGTATTGTTTGAATACAGGCTAAACTGCGGTAGGCGAGCAACTTCCTGCGGGCGTTGCCCGCTTTTTTGAAAAAACAGCCGTCTCATGAAAGCATACGGAACGCGTCTTGCTTCGTGCTTGCTTTCATGAAACAGCCCTGAGAGTTTCAACTTTCGTTATGCTTACATAACGATATAATTCATAGCGATGGTATTGGCAGAGAATGAATGATTCCACTGGCACACGTTGCCGCCGTCATGCGGAAGAACCGCCTCCTCCAATTCCGCGATACGGTCGATCCTTCCGTCCGCATAATCCAGAAGCCTGCGCTTGCAGTTTTTGATACGGGCGATAAGACCGCCGAGGCGCATATCCTGCATCTCGAATCCGTAGGTCTTATTGACCGTTTCCCACTGATCGCGGAACGCCGTGTAGAATACGTCCAAGCGCGCAAGAATCCGTGCGTATTCCCCATCCGCCAAGGCACGGAGCGCGTCCTTGTCCTTCTTTGCATAAAGCGCGCGGGTGCGGATGCCGAGATCGAATTTTTCCGTCAGAATATCGCAAAGCGAAGCCTGCGTTTCGAAAAGATAACCGAGCTCGGGATATTTTGCCGCATTTTCGTGGAGAAGCTTCGCGTATTTGCCAAAAATGACGGAATCCACGGGGTGCTCCGTATTCTGATCCACGATACCGAGGAAGGGATCGTTATAAAGTCGGTTTTTGGAATAGTTGGAGGTGCCCACACCGTGCTCAAAGCCGTAAATATAGTTCGGAAGATCCAGCGTCAGCATATCGTCGTAGGCAACGCCCGTGATCGCAAGGAATTTCTCCTTCATGACGTCCTCCGTCCAGCCCTCGGCAAGCGCCGCCGCGTGCATAAGCGCGGGAAGAACGGCAAAGATCGGCGTTTCACCGCCGTCATCACCCCACATGGTAAGAATCGCGTTTTTCACACCGTTGCGGATACAAGCGGGAATAGCGACCTCATTGCGGCGCATACTGTAACGGTTATGCGGCGTAAATCCGCCCCAGCACCAAGCACCTCCCGCAAACCAGACGCGGTCGGGAGAAAGCTCGTCGGAGCGCGCCATCATCACGTCGTACAATTCGGGATCGGTGTTGTAATAATCCCAATAAACGCCGGAAAGATCGGCAGGAACCTTCGCGCGCACCTCGTCGGAGATACGGTAGCTCTCACGCTTCTCCGCCGGAACGTAGTATTCTCCGCCCAAGTCAAGACGGAAGAACATATCGTTCCACATCATGGTCTCATATCCGTATTTACGGGCGATCTCGCAGACACGGTTCAGATGCTCCAGCAAAATATCGTGGCGGTTGCGATAGCCGTTCTCGTCCAGATATTTGCCAAGACCAACCATGTGCGCCTCGTCCATACCGATATGAATCTTACGGGAGCGGAGCGCCTTCGCAAGGCTTGCGAACATGGAATCAATGAGGGCGTAGGTGCGTTCATCACCTGCCAGCAGAATATCGTCGCAGTCGCGCATTCTCCTGTAAACGTTCCAACGGATGAGGGCGTTGACGTGCGCCAGCGTCTGAATGCAGGGAATCATCTCCACGCCGACGGAAGCCGCGTATTCGTCGATCTCGCGAAGCTCCTCGATCGTATATTTGCCGCGCTTATAGCCAAAGAAGGGCTGTCCCTCTACCTCATAGGTATCCTCCGTATAGAGCATCGCGCAGTTATAGCCCATTTTTGCGAGAATCCCGATAAAGCGCTTGAGCGCGGGAAGATTCGGCACCGCATTGCGGGAGCAATCGATCATCACGCCGAAATAATTGAAATTTTTCACGTCTTGTTCTCCTTTACGTCGTTTATTTTTCATGGAAAATCCAATCATGGTCTATGAGTTCAGCATAACACAAAAGACGGGGATTTGTCAAGATAAATTTCCCATATGCAAAAAACTCCCTGCATTCAAACGAATCTGAATGCAGGGAGGTCATCAACGTCACTTTGACGTTCATGCTTATTTTTTTGCGGATCTTACCGTTCTGACAATCTTGCTGACACCCCAGACAAGGAAGGAAAACAAGTTGAACAAAACCAGATAGCTGAGAACGAAGAGCGGATAGGAAATATTCTGAACCGCACCCAGAAGCGGGATCTGCGTGGGATAATACGGAGAAATATAGAACATACTGAGATTGTCCCCGGGCTGACACGCGGGCGTATTGAGATGGAGCTTATAGATCAGAATGTTGCCCACGATGGCAATCGCCACCAGACAGAGGAACAGGATACAGGGAGACAAAAGCTCTCTCAAGTTTTTACCGTAGCCTCTGGAAACGATCAGATAAACACCGATGACGACGAGAACCGTATGCCAGAGCATGGAATGGATCGACATCGGGATAAAATAAGTATGCAAAACCGCGCTCGGAACCAGCATGATGGAAAGTCCGCCGATGATGCCGTAGAAGGCGAGAAATCGGTAACAGCTTTCCCTGATCCTTCCGCCCGGAATCAAGGTCGCCAGAATGGAAATATAGATCGGAACGGAGCAGAATTGATACGGGAAAACCTCGAAACGGTAATAGCCGTAAAATTCAAGCCAGAAGAACTGCTTGAACACCTCGCAGCCGAGCAGGAGCGCCGCGAAAACGGCGATCACGATCCAATCGTATTTGGGATTGTGCTTTTTCGCGACCGTAATGCCGAGGATAATGCATCCCGCGATCATAATACCGAGCCACATAAGGTGAAACCAACTGAAGGCGCCCGGTCCGACGTCGCCGTTATTGATGTCGCCCCAGGTCATGTTAAGAAAAAAATCCATAGTCAAATACTCCTTCCAAAAGAATTATGCTCTCATTATACCACATATGCAACAAAAAAGCAAGCATATATCCATAAATTCGTTCAAAAGCCAAATCCAATTTCTGCAAATTCCCTTTATTCCGAAAAATCATCGGAACATCCCGTCCGACGCTTGCAATTTGGGAAATTTTATGATACAATTTTTTCAAAAGAAAACGAAAGGAAGTGATCCCCATGTCACTGCAAAATACCGGCAGATTCATCAGTCTGATCCTTCGCCATAAGCCGGAAATCATCGGCATCACCCTCGACGAACACGGATGGGCAGACGTAGAAGCGCTGATCCGCGGTATCTCCAAACGCCAGCCCCTCGATATGGCAATGCTGGAAAGGATCGTCGCGGAGGACGACAAGCAACGCTATTCCTTCAACGCCGATAAAACGAAAATCAGAGCCAACCAAGGTCACTCCATCCCCGTAGACGTAGAATTGACGGCGATCACACCGCCCCCGATCCTTTATCACGGAACGGCGGAAAAATACGTCGCCTCCATCGAGAAGCAGGGATTGATCCCCAAGTCCCGCCTGTACGTCCATCTTTCCGACAATCCCGAAACGGCGGTCAACGTCGGCGCCAGACACGGAAATCCGATCGTATACCGCGTCGCGGCAGAAGATATGGCGCGTGGCGGATACGTCTTTTACCGCTCCGCCAACGGCGTATGGCTGACAAAGGAAGTTCCGGTCCAATATTTGAGCAAATAACGAAAAAATCTTCGCACAGATCTGACCGTGCGAAGATTTTTTACGTGATCGGCATATGAGAAAAAGCGAGCCTTGCTCATTCTTCTACGTCAGCAACGGTATAGCAGGCGGTATCCCCCAGCTTGGCTTTTGCTATTTGAAAAGCGATGATCCGATTCAGCAAATCGGACGAGAAGGCTTTATTTTGATATTCTTCGATCAAAGCATCAAAAGCGCCCGTTCTGCGGAGCAAATCCGCCTTAAGGACAAGAAAATCCTCATTGGAAGGACCCGAAGCGATCATTTTCTCCAGCTCATTCAGCGCAAGCGTTCTGCAACGAACCGCATTTTCCGTATCTCCCGTATCGTCGCAAGCCCACGCGGCGTGCAATGCCGCATAAAACGCGTCGTTGACGTTGCGTTGTTTTTCGCTGATCAGATAATGACGGTAAAACCGCTTTGCCAAAGATGAAGAAAAGTCAATATCGTTACAAGCCCTATACTCGGCGGACTGTAACCACTTCGACGTGACATTCGTTTTGTCATCAAGGCTTTTCGCAACGTAACCGCAGCGGGGACACTCCTGAATCCACCAGCGCATGGTTCCTCTCATCATCTGCGGCGGTCTCAGATCCAGGTCCGGCGCGCCGAATCTGTTTGAGGACAACAGAATGGTCTGCTTGGAGCTTTTTCCGCAAACGGAACATTTTACAGATATTGTATGTGGTACCGACATCATGCTTCCTCCTTCAATTTCAAAAAAATTTTGATTTCATCGTTTCCATTATAACACGGATTTTCTCAAAAATCAAGGGTGTGACTAAACGGTCACACCCTTTCAGACTGTCGAAAAAGCCATGTAGAAAATTCAAAAATAAAAAGTTGCACAAAGCTGGAAAGGCTCCCTCTGCACATTATGCGAAGCATAATGTAGGAGCTGGATTTTGCGAAGCAAAAGACTGAGGGAGAGTGCGTGATT
>JAFQOX010000028.1 GCA_017412045.1 Clostridia bacterium | reverse complement strand
TACCTTAACATTCCGCTATCGGCGGAATATATCACTCGCGCATAGCGCGAATATCACTTGGGCAGAGCCCAAATATCACATTTCGCCTATGGCGAAATATATCACTGCAATGTTGTCAACGTTAAGTTGACGACATTGCCTCCGTCAGGAGGGTGAGCGCCTTTTCCACGGTTTGCAGGCGGACGGCTTCTCTGTCGCCCGGAAAATGATTTTCCGTGACGAGCACGCCCTTTTCGGAGGCGACGGAAATATAGACGAGTCCGACGGGCTTTCCGGGTGTGGCTCCGCCGGGACCTGCGATGCCCGTAACGGCGACGGCGTAATCCACGCCCAGCGCGCGGACGGCGCCCGTGGACATCGCTTCTGCGGTTTCGGGAGAAACAGCGCCTTTTTGCTCGAGCGTTTGCGCGGGAACGCCGAGAAGCTTTTCCTTGACGCTGTTATCATAAGAAACAATGCCGCCGAAAAATACGGCGGACGCGCCCGCGACGTCGGTAACGGAAGCCGCAATAAGACCTCCGGTACAGCTTTCCGCCGTACCGAAGGTTACTTTCTTATCAAGGCAAAGCGAAACCAGGCTTTTCGCGAGCGATGAAATGCTTAATTGTAAAGAGGACACTTTTCGCAGAGCTTGGTTACTTCCGCACGGATGTAATCAGCGCTGTTTTCGAAGTCTTTCGCGCAAAGACCGATCAGATGGCCGATGAGCGCCATGTCGTCCTCCTTGAAGCCTCTGGAGGTAGCGGCGGGCGTACCTACGCGGATACCGCTGGTGACGAAGGGACTCTGGGGATCGTCGGGGATGGCGTTTTTGTTGACGGTGATGTAAACCTCGTCGAGGCGTTTTTCGAGCTCCTTGCCCGTGATGTTCATGGGACGGAGGTCAACGAGAAGCAGATGGTTGTCCGTACCGCCGGAAACGAGGTCGAAGCCTTCCGCGAGGAGAGCCTTTTCAAGAGCCTTCGCGTTCTTGACGATCTGCTCCTGGTAAGCCTTGAATTCGGGCTTCAGTGCTTCGCCGAAGCAAACGGCCTTCGCCGCGATGGTGTGCATGAGAGGACCGCCCTGCGTGCCGGGGAAGATCGCCTTGTCGATCTTCTTTGCGAGTTCTTCTCTGCAAAGGATCATACCGCCGCGGGGACCGCGGAGCGTCTTGTGCGTGGTGGTGGTGACGATGTCAGCGTAGGGAACGGGGTTGGGGTGGAGACCTGCGGCGACGAGACCGGCGATGTGCGCCATATCAACCATGAAGTATGCGCCGACTTCCTTTGCGATCGCGCCCATTTTTTCGAAATCGATCGCGCGGGGGTAAGCGGATGCGCCTGCGACGATGAGCTTGGGCTTGCATTCGAGCGCGAGCGCACGGAGCGCTTCGTAATTGATCTTGCCGTCCTTGGCATCTACGCCGTAAGGAACGAAGTTGTAATATGCGCCGGAAATATTGACGGGAGAGCCGTGGGTCAGGTGACCGCCGTGTGCGAGGTTCATACCGAGAACGGTATCACCGGGCTGGAGAAGCGCGAAGTAAACGGCAGTATTTGCCTGCGCGCCGCTGTGAGGCTGCACGTTTGCGTGTTCTGCGCCGAAGAGCTTGCAGGCGCGTTCGCGTGCGATGTTTTCCACGACGTCTACGCATTCGCAGCCGCCGTAGTAACGCTTGGAAGGATAACCTTCCGCGTATTTATTCGTGAGAACGCTGCCCATTGCAGCCATAACGGGCTCGGAAACGAAGTTTTCGGACGCAATCAGCTCGATGCCACGTCTCTGGCGAGCAAGCTCCATGCGCATTGCTTCGCCGACTTCCTTGTCGTACTCCGTAATAAATTGAATGTTTTGATCTACCATGAGAATCATCCTTTCTTTATCATATCATTGGGGGAAAAACGATTTTATACTTTATTATATCATGTATCGTGCCGTATCGCAAGTGCTTTTTGAAAGATATTGAGCAACGGCATTTACTTTTTTTAATTGATTATGATTTTTGTTGATAAATTTGAAAAAGATAAGATTTTTCATATTCGAAAATAAAAGAAACCTCCTAAAAAAGCGGGCAACGCCCGCTGGAAGTTGCTCGCCTACCGCAGTTCAGCCTGTATTGAAACAATGCGAAACGGCGAGGACCATTTTGCGCAATTTCCTATGGTATAAAAAAGCGGGCAACGCCCGCTGGAGGTTGCTCGCCTATCGCAGTTAAGACTGTATCCAAACGATATAAACGGCGAGGTTCTATTTGCGCAATTTCCTATGGAATAAAAAAGTGGGCAACGCCCACTCGAAGCTGCTCGCCTATCGCAGTTATTCTTGTATCCAAACAACGCAAAACGGCGAGGTTGATTTTGCGCAATTTCCTATGATATAAAAAAACAAAAAACCCCCCGCGAGGGGGAGCCTTTTGCTTTATTTTAGGAGGGTAGAATGATTGCCTGGTTATTCTTCGATGCCGGCAAAGAAGCTTTCGCCGTCCTCTGCCAGAATCGCCTTTGCCGCTTCGTGCATAGCCGAAACGCTGATCTTGTCCGTGAAAATATAACGGACGTCTCCGATCTTTTCTTCGGATGCAACGAAATCGAGAGCGAGCGCCGCGCTCGTACGGATGAAATACGCGCGTTCAGCCTCTTCGTTGTGCATAACGGCATCAACCTGCGGGCAGGTCAGCTCCGTATCACCGCCGAGAATATTGATGATATCCTGACCGAGCGCATTGCCCGTGGGATATTTGCCTGCGCCCTGTCCGTAGAAGGACAGTCTGCCGACGTAATCGCCGAAAAGGGAGATCATATTATTGTTCGTAAATACGTTGGATTCCAGCGCATCCGCGGAAAGGAGCGTAGGCTCCACGAATGCCGCCACGCCGTTTGCGGTAAGCATACCGTAGCCGAGATAGCGGACCGTTCTTGCGCATTTCGCCGCGATATAATCAATATCGCTCTTTCTGATATTGCGAAGGCTGAAGGTCAGAACGTCATCCTCGCTGA
This sequence comes from Clostridia bacterium, assembly GCA_017412045.1. Taxonomy (GTDB): domain Bacteria; phylum Bacillota; class Clostridia; order Oscillospirales; family CAG-272; genus QALR01. The sequence continues at coordinate 9,144 of JAFQOX010000028.1, read as the reverse complement.
CGACCGCGTCGAATGCGATCGAGGAGGAGATCGCCGTTTTGCGGGCAACGTCGAGACCGTCGATGTCCGCGGAAGGGTTCGCCTCCGCATAACCGAGCGCCTGCGCTTCCTTCAGAACGTCCGCAAATTCACGGGAATCGCGGATCATAGCATCCAGAATGTAGTTGGTGGTACCGTTCATGATACCCATGACCTTATAGATACGGTCGCAGAGCAGACCTCGCTTGAGATTGTAGAGCCAGGGAATACCGCCGCCCGCGCTTGCGGTGAAGCGGATCGTCACGCCGTTTTCCTTGGCGAGCGCGTGAAGCTCCTTATAGTAGGAGCAGATCAGATGCTTGTTGGAGCTGACGACGTGCTTGCCCGCCTTCAGAGCGCGGCACGCGAAGTCGTAGGAGAAGGTGTTTCCGCCGATGGCTTCCGCGACGACGGTGATCTCCGGATCGTTGATGATATCTTCAATATCGTGCGTAAGGACTTCCCCCAGCGCGGGATATTCGCGCAGGTCAAGCACACGAGAAACTTTATATCCTGCTTTTGTCAGAATTTCATAGGCGCCGGAGCCGACGACACCGTAACCCAAAATTGCAATACTCATAAAATTCCGTTTCCTTTCCTTGAATGAGGAAAACGCTTTCGTGCGCAGAAAATACTTGCCGATTTCCGTCGATTTTGAAAACGCTTTATTTTCCATGGAGTTTAGTTTAGCACATTCCATCAAAAAAATCAAGTGTTATTTTAAAAAATAAAGGACTTTCTCACAAGAATCCACAAAATCGTGCAAATAGCACAAAGTTTTCCACGGAAATGTAGAAAAGAGACCACTCGCCTTTGGCGGTTCAGCGGTAATCGTATCCGCAAAACGGACATTTCGGATCATCCATATCGTGCATCTGCTTACAACGGGGACAGCGGGTCTGCGCAATATGATCCTCCTCCTCCGATCCCAAGGGTTCAAAGGAGAAAAACTCGACCTTTCCGCAGGCGGGACATCGGTAAACCGAAAGCCTCATCGAGCCCGACAACAGGTGAGGCAGGTCGCCGAGAAGCCAGCCCATCCTGCCAAGCTGAAAATCCACGGTATCCATATACTGCATTTCTTCTGCGCAACGCAGACATTTTAAACGGTCGTTCATCATCTCGTATACCTTTCTCCCGAAAACGGGAATCAAATTTCAATATCCACGGCACCGCCGTAGTCAAAAAGCGGCGTTTGCGCGAGGGAGACCAAGCGGACGCCCCTGCTTTCAAAAAATTCCGTCAGCGCGGCGGATCCGCCCCAATCCTCAAGCTGTCCGAAAAAGCCCAGCGTCCGTTCGTCCAGAAGCACGGACGCGCCCCCGATAAAGCCCGTATCGTAGACCTCGATCCCGATCGGGAAGGATTCCAGCAGGAGCGTATCCAGCCCCGCGCGCAGAGCCGCTCCTGCGATCCCGCGGTCCATCGTCGCAATCGCGTTCCCGACGCAGGCGCAGGCGCATTTCGCGTAGCCCTGTCTGACGTGTACGCGGCGCAGGCCCCGTTCGTCCGCCAGAGCCAGAGCTTCGCGCGAAACGTATTTTTCATTGGAAAGAAAAGCGCCCTCCGTCGCGAGACAATTCAGACGGATATCCTCGGGATACTTCTCCCCGACGGGCGCGCGGGAAAGCGCGTAGGGAATCCCCAGACGGTCCAGAAGCGACCTTCCTTCCCGATACGCCTCGTGGATCAGGAGCGATCCTCCTATTTTCGCGATCAGCATATCCGGATGAGCGCAGACGGGCGGCTTCAGCGCGCGCCACGGCGGCAGGGGGACCGTCTTTCCGTATTCGGAAATCGCATCGCGCATGGGGAAGGGCAGATTTTCATTGATTAAAAAATATTTCATATTATTTTTCCGAAAACGCAAAAACCCTCTCCGAAAAACGGAAAGGGTTTTACTTGTTACAAGCTAAAGAAATCATTAAGCTCTTTCGATCTTGCCGGAGCGGAGACAACGAGAGCAAACCGTTACGGTCTTGTGTGTTCCGTCAACAACGGCGCTAACCTTTCTGATGTTGGCCTTCCAGGTTCTGCTTGTTTTACGGTTGGAGTGAGAAACATTGTTTCCGAAAGTAACACCTTTACCGCAGCACATACATTTTGCCATATTCTGCACCTCCCTCGAAAAATTAGAACTATTTATACACAGGCTTTGAAATTCCTATGAGTTCATCTTAATACAGCGCTAATCATTATATCACATCTTTTTCAAAAAATCAATAGTTTTTTTATTTTTTCTTTTAAAAAAGCATTATTTTTCGAGAAATTTATGATTTAGACGGCAAATGCGCCTCCAGACGGTTGATTTTGAAGCCTTTTGCTGAGAAATTCGCCTCGTATTCCGTCACGATATTGTCTTTTGCCCATTCGCTGGCGTGCAAATCGAAGGTCACGTTCTCCAGCACGTAGCCGGATTCCTCAAATTCGATCAGCGAAAAGTCGAAAAGATCTCTGTTGTCCGTCTTGAACTCGATCTTTCCGTTTTCGGAAAGCAGATTTTTGAAGCGCTCCAGCATGGCGCGATAGGTCAGACGGCGCTTCGCGTGACGCGCCTTCGGCCACGGATCGCTGAAATTCAGATAGATGCGCTCAAAGCTGTGGGGCGCGAAGATCTGCTCCAGATGCACGGCATCGCAGCACAGAAAACGAACGTTTTCCATCTCGCTGTTTTTAATTTTTTCCGCCGCGACGATCATGACGTCTCCGATTTTTTCCACGGCGATAAAGCCGACGTCGGGATTTCTCTCGGCAATACCGGAAATAAAAGCGCCCTTGCCGCAGCCGATCTCGATGCGGAAGCTTTTTTTCTCGGGGAATAATTCCGCAAGGGAAACGGGCGTAATATTTTCTTTGTCAAACGGCAGGATCAGATTGCCGCACGCTTCCATGCGCGCTTCGCCGTTTTTTCTTTTTCTTGATCTCATAAGTATGACCATACCTTTCCCGGATTCATTCTTGAAAATATCCTGATATCTATATATTGTAGCATTGTTTTTCTCAATTTGCAATCCTGTTTTTTTATTTTTATCTTGATTTTCGGAATAAAAGCCGTAAAAACGGACACAATAAAAGCGGTCGAACGATCATTCCCATACGAAAGGATGGATTTTTCTTATGCTCGACAGACTTTCTCTTATTCTGACGATCATCGGCGCGCTGAACTGGGGCGCGATCGGACTTTTCCAATTTGACCTGGTCGCGTGGATCTTCGGCGGTCAGGACGCGCTTCTCAGCCGTATCATCTATACGGTCATTGCGCTTGCGGGCATCTGGTGCATTACCCTGCTCTTCCGCGAAAGAGAAGCGGAGGACACCGTCGGCGAAATTCAATAAGCGACTTCCCGAAAAGACAAAAACGCTTCCGATATGATTCGCATATCGGAAGCGTTTTCACGTTCGCATTATACCGTTTGATAGGCCTTACGGTTCCATTTTATCACGGTGAAGGAGACGAACGCGATCACGAAAAATCTCACCGCGTTGACCGCGTATTCCACGAGCAGAGCCGCGATATCCTCCCATCCGTATTCACCGATCGCAAAGAAAAGGATCGTTGCCAGCAGGACCGCCGCCGCACAGAAGATCAGCGTCGCAAAATTCTGCGGATTTTTCAGCGAAAGCATTTTCGTCGGAAGCTCGCCGCTGTTTTTGAAGATGAGCCCGAAGAAGAGCTTTGTCAGAAGCGACGCGAGCAGAAACAGCGCGGCGTTCAGAAAGAGCGTCTGCGCAAGCAGCCAGTCGTCATAGAAATAGTCCAGCATGGCAATATCGTACATGACGCCCGTCAGCATGACGTTGCGGACCGCGTAACGCGAAAGCGGAAACAAGAAAGTCGCCGCAAATCCCGCCAGCGTCAGAAGCACGGCGCGGTGCGGTCTGCCGAAAAAGACGTACGCCGAAAAAATACCGAACATTGAGAAAGCGGCAATCTCCAACAGATAATACGAAATCAGATCAAAGATCACCATGCAAAAATCGGGAATCCAGAGCCAATCCAGATACATGATATTGAAAATGCAGTCGATCACGGTAAACAGCATCGCCGCTCCCCAGGGGATGAGGCCAAAATACAGCAATAACTTGGGAATCACTCGTTTCATAACAATCTCCATTTTTGATGACAATTATTCAGATACAACCACTATGGCAATCCGTTTTTCATTGTACCATTTTTTTCGGCTAAAGAAAAGGGGATTTTGTAAAAAATATATTATTTTTTTGAAAATTCTTGACCTGAACCCCCGAAAATGATATACTGAAATAAAGTATTTTTGTTTTAGAAAGGAATTTTCATCATGGATCTTCAGGCAATTCTCAAAAGTCTTGAAAGCTGCCCCTGCGGCAGACCCCACTCCTTTGACCTCAAGGTTTACGAGGCGGACAGAGGTCTCGTCCATAAGGCAGGCGAAATTCTCGAAAAAAGCAATTTCCCCAAAAAGATTTACATCGTAACGGACGAAAACGCCATCCGCGTTTCCGAGGGCATTCTGGAGTCCCTCTCCGGTTTTGAATACAAGCTCAAGGTATATCCCGATATGCGCTACGCCTACGTTGCGACTTCCAGAGAAATCATGGAGGATGCCAAGGATTTCGACGGCATTCTCTCCATCGGCACCGGCTCCGTCAACGACGTCTGCCGCTACGCCGCTTCCCAGACGGGCAAGGCGTTCGCCATCTTCGCAACCGCGCCCTCGATGGACGGCTTCGCTTCCGATACCGCGCCTCTCATCGAAAACAATTTCAAGATCTCCTACAACTGCCGTCAGCCCTCCGTCGTGATCGCGGATACCGACATTCTCGCGGCTTCCCCCGCGGAATTGAAGGCGGCAGGCTTCGGCGACATTCTCGGCAAATACGTCGGCATCGTTGACTGGAAGGTCGCAAACTACACCGTCGGCGAATACTACTGCGAAAATATCGTCGCTATGGTCAAAAAAGCCGTTGCGGACGTCGTCGCCATGACCGACAAGATCACCTCCTGCGATCCCGATGCCGCAAAAGCCGTCATGGACTCCCTGATCCTGACGGGTTGCGCAATGCAGCTCGCAAAATCCAGCCGTCCCGCTTCCGGCTCCGAGCACGTCGTTTCCCACTTCTGGGAAATCCACAAGCTCGAAAAAGGAATCTGGCCCGATTTCCACGGCAAAAAGGTCGGCATCGCCACGCTCTTGGTCGTTCGCATCTATAAGAGCCTGCTCGCGTACAAGACCATCGAGCCTCACAAGGAAGCGCTCGATCTCGCGGACGTATTCGAGCACTACAGCCCCAATAACCACAAAGAGATCACCGGCTACAACGTACCCAATCCCACGGATGAAATTGATCCCGCCGTCCTCAAGGCGCGCTGGAGCGACATCCTCGATTCGATCGAAAACGATCTCCCCGACGCAGACGAGCTTTACGACGTCATGGTCAAGGCGGGCTGCGTCACCGAGCTTGCCGACGCGCATCTCTCCCCCGAATTCGCTCTGGAAGCGCTCCGCTACAGCCCCTTCATGCGCCGCCGCATTACCCTGCTCCGTATCCTTCCCCTTCTCGGCATCGAGGAGGACGTGATCAAGCTCTGATCCTCACCTCTTAGTCTTCCAAAAAATAAAAGGCACCACAGATTTCTCTGTTGTTCTTAACGGAGAAATGCAAACATGAAATATCGGCAGAGAACTTGTTTTCTCTGCCGATTTGTGTTATAATGGAACTAACGAAAAGCCTCCCTTGTGTAAAGGGAGGTGGCAGCCGAAGGCTGACGGAGGGATTGTAAAAAAGCCCAAAACATCAGAAAACAATCCCTCAGTCGCTAACGCGACAGCTCCCTTTACACAAGGGAGCCTTCGGATGCGTGTCACTTTAAGGGTATGGCGTTGCCCGAAGCTTTTGTATTACAAAGGCGAAACTGGCGATAAAGGGATGGGAAAACAAGATGTTGCAGGAGATGAGAGCTATATGAAAGTGAACTTCTATGAACAGGTTGACGACAAACTACTAAAATTTGCGGTTATTATTTCTAAACACAATGGAAAATGGGTATTTTGTAAGCATAAAGATAGAAGCACATATGAAATTCCCGGAGGGCACAGAGAATCAAACGAGGAGATAATTCAAACAGCCAAGCGGGAACTTTATGAGGAAACAGGTGCGTTACAATTTGACATATTTCCTATCTGTGTATACTCTGTTACGGGTAAGAACAGAGTTAATCAAACAGGTGAAGAAACCTACGGTATGCTATTTATCGCAAATATTCAGTCTTTCGAAAATGAACTTCATAGTGAAATGGAAAGCGTCTCTTTCTTTAATGATCTTCCCACGGAATGGACTTATCCGCTTATTCAACCCTTATTGATTCAAGAATATTTGCGGCGTACCAATACTAAGTGAATTTTCATATTGAACACCCCAACAGACCTTGAAAAATCTGTTGGGGTTAATGATTTGTTTACTGCCGAGCAATTTTTCTATCCGTAGGGGCGTTCTGCGAACGCCCGCGGGCGAACACAGTTCGCCCCTACCGCGTATCATGTCAATTCTCCGCTAAGAACATCACCCATTCTGCTGTGCCTGTTTTATTTTGGAATTACGATTCAGACTTCGGTTCCTCGGGCAATTCCTCTTTATAGGAGCAATCCTTGTTCATGCAGTACAGAAGATTTTTTCCCTTTTTGACCAGCAATCTGCCGCCGCAGGTCGGGCAGGTCTTTTCCGTGGGGGTATCCCAAACGGAAAAGTCGCATTTCGGATATTCCGAGCAGCTGAAAAAGACGCTGTGGTTTTTGCCGAAGCCCTTGACCACGGGCGCGCCGCATTTCGGGCAGGAAACGCCGATCTCCTCGCGGATGGGCTTGGTGTATTTGCATTTCGGGAAATTGCTGCAAGCGTAGAACTTGCCGTAGCGGCTCTTGCGGATGACGATGTCGCCGCCGCAAAGCTCGCACTTGAGATCCGTTTTCTCAGGCTCTTCCTTTTCCTTTTTCGCCGCGCCCGAAGCGTCGAGAGGCTTCGTGTTCTTACATTCGGGATAGCCGGGGCAAGCCGCGAATTTACCGAATCTGCCCGTTTTGATGATCATGCGCTTGCCGCATTTATCGCAGATGATATCGGATTCCTCCACGGGAAGCTCGACCTTATTTTCGCCGATCTTCTCTTGTGCGCGCGCCAGCGTTTTTTCAAAGCCGACGTAAAAATCGCCCAGAACCGTCTCCAGCGTGGTGGAGCCGTGCGCGATGCCGTCCAGCTCGCTTTCCATATTCGCGGTGAACTTATAGTCAACGATCTTGGGGAAATTCTTCTTCATCAGATCGACCGTTGCCGTACCGAGAGGTGTCGCGCGAAGCAGCTTTTTGTCGCGTTCGATATAGCCTCTGTCGATGATCGTGGAAATCGTCGTCGCATAGGTACTCGGACGTCCGATGCCCTTTTCCTTCAGAAACTTGATCAGACCCGCTTCGTCGAAATGCGCGGGCGGCTCGGTGAAGTTCTGCGTTGCCGTCACGTCGTCGGCGTTGAATACGCCGTTTTCGGAAATCCCCTTCAGCTTGGAGCTCTTGTCGGCGGTTTCCTCGTCGTCCGTATACGCGACCTTATAGCCCTTGAACATCAGAACGCTTTCGCTGAGCTTATAGAGATAGCCCGCGGATTCCAATTCCACGTCGATGGCATCGTATTCCGCGTTTTTCATCTGGCTCGCGACGAAACGGTCCCAGATCAGCTTATAAAGCTTATATTGGTCTGCGGTCAGGAAGGGACGGATATCCTCGGGCGCAAATTCCATGCTTGCGGGACGGATCGCTTCATGCGCGTCCTGCGAGGTATCCTTCGTTTTATGCACCCTACGCTTGCTCGGATAAAATTCCGCGCCGTATTTTTCGCGGATATACGCCTCCGCCGCGCTTGCCGCCTCGTCGGAGATACGCAAAGAGTCCGTTCTCATATAAGTGATGATACCGTGTACGCCGCCATTTGCCGCGCCGAGGTTCACGCCCTCGTACAGCTCCTGCGCGACCTTCATCGTACGCTTGGAATGGAAGCCGAAGCGCTTGGACGCCACCTGCTGTAGGCTGGAGGTCTCAAACGGAGGCTCGGGGCTTCTCGTTTTTTTGGAGCGCTTGAGCAAGCTGACGGTGAAGGGGCTCGTACGGCAAGCGTTCACGATCGCTTCCGCATCCTCACCCGTATGCAATTCGATCTTGCCGTTCCGATCGCCGAAAAATTTCGCTTTGATCTTCTGATTTTTGCCCGCGTTCAGGGAAGCCTCGATCGTCCAGAATTCCTGGGGAACGAATTTTTCGATTTCCGCTTCTCTTTCCACGATGATTCTCGTCGCAACCGACTGTACGCGGCCGGCGGAAAGTCCGCTCTTGACCGTTTTCCAGAGGTAGGGGCTGAGCTTATAGCCGACGATTCTGTCCAGAATGCGTCTCGCCTGCTGGGAGTTGACGAGATTCATATCGATCGCTCTGGGGTTCGCGATCTCCGCCTGTACCGTTTTTTTCGTGATTTCATTGAACGCCACGCGGCAAGCCTTCTCGGGCTCAATACCCATGACCGTTGCCAAATGCCAGGAAATGGCTTCTCCCTCACGGTCAGGGTCCGTTGCGAAATAGACCCGATCCGCATTTTTTGCTTCCTTTTTCATTTCGGCAATCAACGCGCTCTTGCCTTGAATGTTAATATACTTTGCTTTAAAACCGTGCTCCGTATCGACGCCGAGCGTGCTTTTCGGCAGGTCTCTGACGTGACCCTTGCAAGCGATAACCTTGTATCCGCTTCCGAGATAAGAATTGACCGTGGCCGCCTTGGCAGGCGACTCCAGAATTACGAGACTTACATTTTTCTTACTTTCTTGCATATCCCTCGGAAAACTCCTTCCATCATTTTAGTGTGCAAATGATATTATATACCAATTATATCAAAATTGTCAAGACTCTTGTATTTTTCTTTCAGGATAACCACATTTACTTTACAAGATAAATTCTTGTTTATAGTCCTGTTTACGCACAAAAATTAGATTCGCTTGTAGGGACCGGCGTCCTCGACGGTCCACGTAAAAATGAAATATTTTTACAAAATCATATAGGTGAATTGTAACATTCTACAAATCACAAGCGCAATTTTTGTTTGTATTCACGG
>JAFQOX010000027.1 GCA_017412045.1 Clostridia bacterium | reverse complement strand
TGTCGTCAACTTAACGTTGACAACATTGCAGTGATATATTTCGCCATAGGCGAAATGTGATATTTGGGCTCTGCCCAAGTGATATTCGCGCTATGCGCGAGTGATATATTCCGCCGATAGCGGAATGTTAAGGTAGAAATTTGCTATACGAATTTCAAAATTATTATATTTTTTCTTAAGTTGACGACATTGCCTGACGGAGGCAATCTCGTCAACTTAAGGTTGTCAAGATTGCAGTGATATATTCCGCACGAAGCGGATCGTACAGGGCAGAAAGGAGATCCCATGGCACAAAAGAAAACCGCGCCGACCAATACGGGGGCGCGTACCGTGGAAGCGCTCGCCGCCGAGATCAAAAAAGGGATTCTCGGCGCCTTCGTTTTCTTCGGGGAAGAGGACTATCTGAAGAACCATTACCGTTCGCTGATTTACCGCAGCGTCATGGAGGAGGGATTGGAATCCTTCAACTATTTTCCGATCTCCTTCTCGCCCGCTTCCGCGACGCGGGAGGAAGCGATGTCACAGCTCTCCGATGCCGTGCTCGCGGTTCCCGTCATGCAGGACAAAAAGCTCATCGTCGTCTCCGATCTCGAGCCCGCCTCCCTGCCCAAGGATCTTTTGGATTCTCTCTGCTCCGCGCTGGCGCAGGCGAACGAATCGGATGATACCGTCCTGATCCTTTATTGCCGTGCGAACGAAATCGAGGACGACTACAAAACGGAAGGCGCGGCTTTTTTCAAAAAGCTCTCCGCCTCCGCCAAAACCGTGAAATTCGATCTCCAGCCACGCGGCAAGCTGATCGCGTGGATCAAAAAGCATTTTTCGGGCGAAATCATCCGTATCTCCGACGAAGCCGCCGAAATGCTGGCGGAAATGTGCGCGGGACGTATGACGCCCCTTTCCTTTGAAATCGAAAAGCTGATCTGCTATGCGAAATACGTCAAAAAGGGCGAATCCCTCTTCATCGACGAAAGCGACGTCAAAAAAATCGCCGTCGCGGGAAGCCCCGACGAGGTTCCCTTCGCCATGCTGAACGCGGCGCAGGGCTGGAAGCTCTCGGATATGCTGGACGTTCTGAACACCGCGCGCGAGCAGAGGGAGGAGCCGATCGCCGTGCTCGCCCGACTCTCGCGCATTTATATGGATATGCTCATGATCAAAGCGGCGAAGGATGCCGCCATTCCGACGGGCGAGATCGCAAAGCTCATGAAAATGAAGGAATTCCGTATCACGAAATATCTGGCATCCGTATCCAAGGTCCCTACGGATGTTCTGGAGAACGCGATCCGCCTCTGCTACGAAACCGACAAGCTTCTCAAAAGCGCGCCCACCGACCCGTGGGTGCTGCTGGATATGCTTGCCGTAAATATTTACGCTCCGAAATCTTTACGCAAAGGATGATCTTATGCTCGAAATCTCAAGACCCATCATCGTGGAAGGCAAATATGATAAAATCAAGCTTTCCCGCATCGTCAAAGCGCATATCGTAACGACGGACGGATTCGGAATTTTTTCCGCATCGCAAAAGACCGCGCTGATCCGCCGACTTGCCGAGGAAAGCGGCGTAATCGTCCTGACCGACAGCGACGGCGCGGGACTCGTCATCCGCAACTATCTGCGCAATATCCTCCCGCCGGACAAGATCATCCATCTTTATACACCTCGCATTAGGGGTAAGGAAAAGCGCAAAAGCGCGCCCTCCAAGGAAGGCTTTCTCGGCGTGGAGGGCATGGAGCTCGCATGGCTCGAAAAAACGCTCGCCCCCTTCGCGGACGGCGGCGCAAAGCCCCGAATGCATCTCACGAAAGCCGATCTGTACGCGCTCGGTCTCTCCGGCGGTCCGAACAGCGAAGCGCGCAGAAGGGAATTGTCGCGCCTGCTGAACCTGCCCGACAATCTTTCGGCAAACGCGCTTCTGGAAGCGATCTGTCTCCTCGTCACCGAGGAGGAATTCGACCGCGCCGTCGGGCTTCTTCCGTAAGTCCCGCCCAGACAAAAACCCTACCATGACTTGAATTTTATCTCGAAAGGACGTATATCTCTTGGATCATCATTCTCCGAATACGAACGGCGGCTTTCTTGTCCGTTTCGTCAATAAAACCATTGACGCCGTGCTGAAAGCGCTCCGTTTAACCAAATACAGGGAGCAGATCGTTTATCTTTTCGTCGGCGGCGGTACGACCGTCGTGGATTGGGTGGTTTTCGCTCTTCTCTTCGCCCTGCTCCCCGATCTCTCTCATCTCCCCTTCTTCAACGCCTTTCCCAACGCGATCGCTTACACCGCGGCGTGGGCGGCTGCCGTCCTCTTCGCCTTCTGGGCGAGCAAATATTTCGTTTTCGTCGAAGCGGAACAGGCGAAGGGCTTTTCTCAATTTCTCAAATTCGTCGCGTCTCGTGTCTTTACGCTCCTGCTCTGTCTGGGTACGGAATTCGTTTTCGTCACCCTCCTGCACGTCAACGAGCTGATCGTCAAATACGCGATCTGCACCGTGCTCAATATCGTGATCAACTATATCACGAGTAAGCTTCTGGTATTCAAAAAGAAAAATCCCGAAACGTAAAGGAGATTCTCATGCTTGCATTCAATTACAACGGCGTCACGCTCGCTTATATCGGGGACGCCGTCATCGAGCTTGCCGTCCGCGAAGCACTCATCACCTCCGGCATCACGGATACGGGAAGGCTGTCTGCCGCCGCGCAGAAGCTCGTCTGCGCGAAAACGCAGAGCGATGCCGTCGAAAAACTTTTGCCCATACTGACGCCGCAGGAGGAAGCCGCCTATAAGCTGGGGCGCAATCACCGCGTTTCGGGCAAACCCAAACACGCCTCCGTTTCGGAATACAGCCGCGCCACCGGATTGGAAGCCATTTTCGGCTATCTCCGCCTGACGGGAGACGGCGAACGGATTTCTGAGCTGATCAAAATGGCTTACGGTGATACCTTGGATGAAATAAAAAACCAGATTTAATGATATTTTTGAGGTATTTTCTACTTTTGTTTCTCAAATATATTGACATTTGCTCTCTTTTTGTGGTAAAATAGTAAAAGCGATACATATATATCAGCCAAGCTGATATAAAAAATATAACTGACATTGATTTCCACATAAGGAGGTATAAAAATGAAATACGATGCCAATATGGTAACGCTTTCGGAAGAAGAAATCAAAGAATACAAAGAAACGCTCGCAAGCAATCTCGTTGCTCTGCGTAAAATGCTCTATTTGTCTCAGACAGAGTTCGGTAACAGAACGGGCATCTCCAGAATCCGTCTTTCCATGATCGAATGCGGAAAGTACGAAATGACCTGGTCTCAGTTCACCTCTATTCTCTTTGTCTTTTTCATGAATCGCAGCACAAAGCAGATTATTTTCAGAAAGAAGCTGTTCCCCGATAAGCTTTTTGCTTACCTTCAGTGCAAGCATGAGGATGAGGATATCGACGGATTCTTCAAATTCATCTGATTTTGATGCGATCAAGTGTTATTCTTTTTAGATAGATGACTTCTGAAAAAACCACAGAATTGCTTCTGTGGTTTTTTTGTTCTGCCATAGGAAATTGCTCAAATCCGGTCTCGTCGTTTATATCGTTTGGATACAGTCTTAACTGCGACAGGCGAGCAACCTTCAGCGGCGATTCGCCGATTTTAATTTTCTTTTTTGCCCGTCATGGTCACTTTGGTACCGTCGGGACGTTCGAATACCGTGTTATCCATCTGAAGGGCGAAGTTCGCGCGGAAAATCGCGCGGAATTCATCGCGCAGCTTCTTCTGCTCCGCCTTTTCCTCGGGTGTGAGTCCGACGCTCTTTTCTTTTCTCGCGAGTTCATTGATACGGTCCGTTCTTGCGCTCATAATATCCTCCTTGATTGTTTTGATTTTGATATATTTGTAATATACTTTATAGGATGAAAATCAATTTGCTCCAAAAAATAAAATTTATTCACACTTACCCGCTTGATTTCATCATATATTGTCAATATAATATTAGTATAACATATTTTTTCGGAAAAGGAAACCCTTTCTATGGAAATTTTCATGTATCAGAAGGCTTTGGCCTTTTTTACCAAATTATATAATAACCGTGACGAAGCGAAATACTACGGCGCGCACCCCATGAAGCCCAAGCTGCCGACGCGCACGCCCGTCAAGGATGCCTTTCCCCGCGCGACACCCGAATCGGTCGGCATCCGCAGCGAACATATATACGCCTTTATCAAGGAGCTTTCCGAAATGACGGAGCTGGCGCCGCATCTGCTGATGATCACCAAGGACAATCGGATCATTTCCGAAACGGAATTTTATCCATACCGCATGGACACGTGGCACGTCAGCCACTCCCTGTGCAAAAGCATTACCGCGATCGCCGTCGGGCTTGCCGTCGAGGACGGCATCCTTTCCCTTGACGAAAAGATCACGGACATCTTTTCCAAGCGCGCCTTCAGCATCGATTTCGTCCGACAGAAGGATATCACCGTGCGCCATCTGCTGAATATGAGCGCGGGTTGCGCCTTCAACGAGCTCGGCAGCGTAACGTACGAGGATTGGGTGGAGGGATATTTTTCCTCCAATCTGAAATTCACGCCCGGCGCGAAGTTTTTCTATAACAGCATGAATTCCTATATGCTCTCCGCCGTCATCAAGGAAAAAACGGGCAGAGATATGTTCGAGCTTCTGTACGAGCGGATCTTTTTGCCGATGGGCATTACGGAGGTCTGCTGGGAAAAAAGCCCCAAAGGAATCACCAAGGGCGGTTGGGGTCTCTACATGAAGCTGGAGGACACGATGAAATTCGGCAAGCTCTTTCTGGACGGCGGCGTCTGGAAGGGCGAACGGCTGATTTCCGAAGAATGGATCGGGGAGATGACGAAAAAGCAGATCGATACGCCCGACTCCATGAATCTGTACGGCTACGGCTATCACGTCTGGATGGGTGCGCGTGAAGGCTCCTATCAGTTCAACGGAATGTTCGGACAAAATCTTTTCGTCTTTCCCGATATCCGCATGACCGTCGGCATTTACAGCGGCGGCTCGGAATTCTTCCCGACGGGCAAGCTGACGTCCCTCGTCAACCATTACTTCGGGGATCACTACCACCCTGCCGAGCCCCTGCGTCCGTCCCGACACGCCTACGGCGCACTGCGTGCACTGAACGCCTCGCTCGCCCTCCCCAAGCCGCAAAGCCGACAGGAGAAAATGCAGAAATGCGCCGCGCTCATGCCCATCGTCAACAAATCCTACTGCATCGACGGCAAAAACGCGAGCATACTTCCCGTGACTCTCTCGCTCCTGCACGCCAATTTCGCGGGCGGGATTCAAAAAATCTCCTTCCGACTGATTGGCGAGACCGTGGAAGCGACCTTCCGCTCGCCGATCGAAACCGTCACGATCCCTTTTTCCGTCAGCGGTACGGCGCATTATTTCGATCTGACCGAGAACGACGAGCGCTTCTCCGCCGCCTCTATCGCCAAAATGACGAAAAACGAGGATGACGTCCCCGTTTTCAAGCTCTCCGTTTATTTTCTGGAAACGACGGCGGTCCGTCACGTCAAGATCTTCTTCCATCACGACAAAACCGTCGTCCGCTTCTCGGAGGAGCCGACGGGCTCTGATCTGCTGGAAACGTTTTCGCCCGTGCTCGGGGATTTCATACCCGACAACAAGGCGCTGAAAAATCTGCTCGCCAAAACGGACAGCAATATGCTCTACGAGCTCTTCGATAAGCTCTTCACCCTGCAATTCACGGTCAAAAAATAAAACCAAAGGTCTGCTTGGAATGCTGTTTTAGCATTCCAAGCAGACCTCAGACTGTCGAAAAAGCCATGTAGAAAATTCAAAAATAAAAAGTTGCACAAAGCTGGAAAGGCTCCCTCTGCACATTATGCGAAGCATAATGTAGGAGCTGGATTTTGCGAAGCAAAAGACTGAGGGAGAGTGCGTGATT
>JAFQOX010000026.1 GCA_017412045.1 Clostridia bacterium | reverse complement strand
TTTGAGATATACTCCTTCGCGGGCGAGCCGCAGTATGCGCAGACTCTCCTGCCGTTCCGCACGATCAGCTCACCGCCGCAGTTGAAGCATATATTTTGTATACTCTGATTCATTGTCGTCTCCCACGTGAAATTTATTTGATAATTCATTGTAGCATATGCGCGAGCGTTTGTCAATCTGCCGACGGCGGTTTGGCAATCCTGAAAAGGAAGCCCGACGGAAAATTTCTCCTCGCCTCCGCGCAAAAATACCGCTCGGCGGACTCTCGTTTCGTGAGAATTGCCGAGCGGATTTTTCCGTTTATTTCAATTTGATACTGCCTCCTACACAGGAAACGGAAAGGATGTGCGATCCCGTTCTCCATTCATTGTGCAGATTGAGTTTATTCCAATTTTTCTTTTTGCCGCCATAGGAAATCGAGGTCAGATTCCGACAGTTTCGGAACGCCGCTTTTCCGATGGCAACCACGCCTGCGGGAATGGTCAGCGAGCGGAGCGATCCGCTGTCTCGGAAGGCTTCGTCAGCGATCACCGTGACGGTTTCCGGAAGCGAGAAGGAATCTTCTGTTTTGCCGGACGCATATTGCACGAACGTTTTCTCATCCTTGGACAAGAGACATCCGTCGATCACGGTATATTTGGAATTGACCGAAGATATGCGGAAGCTGATTATGCTGTTCGGAAAAGCACCCGTACCGATGCGCTCGACAGAAGCGGGAATGTGAACGTAAGAAAGATGCTTGCATCCGCGGAACGCCGCGATTCCGATGCTGACGATGGATTCGCCGAGAACCAGCGCGGAGAGATTTTCGCATAAGCTGAAGGCCTGCCCTTCCACGGTTTCCACGGAGTCGGGAAGAACGAGGCTTTTCAAGGACACGCATTCATAAAAGGCGTAGACGCCGATGCTTCTGAGAGATTCTCCCATGCGTACGCTCTCCAGAGACAGACAGCGATAGAAGGCGTAGGCGCCGATGCTCGCCAGCGCGTCGCCAAAGCGTACGTTCGTCAGGCTCGGGCACTTATAGAATGCGTAATCGCCAATGCTGACGACGGTGTCGGAAAGGATCACGCCCGTCAGCTTTTCATTCTCTTTGAAAGCCTCTTTGGCGATACCCGTCACCGTATAACCGTCGATAGACGGCGGAATCACGATCTCCGTATCCGAACAGCTTCCCTTGCCGATGATCTGACAGGATTCTCCGTCTCCGTTGATACGGTAGCTCAGTCCCTGCGAATAACGGAGACCGGATGCAGGAAGCGCGGGGATGATCACTTCTTCCACGTGCGCGCCGCAATCGATGCATTTTCTCGCGCGTAAGCCTTCTTTTCCTTCACTGGCTTCCACGACGGTCGTCCATTCGTCAGAAATTCTGTGACCGCCTCTGGAGGGCTTGCGCATCGTCTCCTTTTCGCCGCAGGCGCAGACTCTTTCGAAAATGCCTTCTTCAACACAGCCTACGGGTCTGACGACTTTCCAATTGCTGAAGCTGTGTCCCGTGGGAGGGAGCACCTCGTGCGGCTTTATCATGGCGCCGCAAATGGAGCAATACGAGCTTTCCGTCCAACCCGGCTTGGTACAGGTGGGCGCTTTTGCGGGAACGGTTATCGCATGATGCTGGCAAATGACCTTTCCTTCCGCATTCAATTTGATGCCATCGGCAAGCTCGATCATCAGGTTGACGGTTTTTATCAGGTTTTCATCAAAAAGCTTTTGTCCTGCGTCAATATACTGCTTGCTGGCGGAAGAGAGTGCGCCGGGCAGATCCTTCGGAGAAAAGCCCTTGTACGCAACGATCAGCGATTCAGAATGCTTTTCACCCGCCTGCATCCGCTTCTGATACCGCATCCAATCGTTCCTCATCCATGCGGAATGAAAATATTCCGGACTGGAACCGTAAACCAACATCATCTTGGCGGAAGCGATCGCGGCGTACACGTACGCCTCTCGTAATTCTTCCTCCTTATCACGCAGACTCTCGCCGCTGAAAAAGACGCGGTAGCCCTTTTTCTTCAAGGTAAAGTAAAGATCACGAAGATCCTCGCCGTCGGCGCGCTCAGCAGGTCCTCCTTCATCAAAGCATATGAAAACGTCGTAAGGCTTTTCCTTGCTTGCCTTTTTTTGCCACTCTTCGCGAATGCGCTCTATGTGTTCGACTTGATTGCGAAAGACCGCGGCATTTTCTTCATCTGCGTATTCCAATGCTTTTTTATAATCCGAAGATTCCGATACGTTGCCGATGGACGGCGCATAGCAGATCGGAACCCTCTCGCCGTTCTTGTTTTTCTCATGTTTGATCTCGTATTTCGCCATCAATCTGCCCCAATAGGCTTGCGCACAGCCGGGATATCTGTGGATGACGTCGTCAAATTCCTTTTCCGCATCGGCAAATGCAGCCAAACGGATTTTTTGGAAGGCGCTGTAAAGAAGCGCCGTTTCCTCCGTCGTGATCGCCTTCGGTCGGAACGTGCCGCAGCTCTCGCAGACCATCCGTCCGCCTCTTTCGATAAAACTGCCGCCGCAATGATAACAGACATTGGCTTCATATCCGATCTGTACGCAGTGACCTGCGTCAGGGACGGATGCCTTTTCCGTTTTCTCTGCGGCACTGCCGCGGACTTTGCCAAAGATCTCTTTTGCCATTTGTTCAAAAATCGCATCGGCATCCTCGTAGGAAACGCCTTCACAAATGGTGTCGGCATTTTCCTCGGCGACGGACGTATCGGTTTCATCACGCTCTTGATTTCGGTCATTTTCTTCGAGCTTTGGTTCGTCATCTCCCTGCGTTTCTTCGGGAATTTTCTCAAAAGCCTTTTTGACCTCATTTTTCAGAAAATCGCTGATATCAATATCGGTGAAACAAAATTCAGTCTGTTCGTCAAAGTCTACGCCGCGCGGCTGATCAGCATCACTTATGCTGTTATTTATATTATCCTTTATAATAGGTGAATTCATATTATTCTCCTTCGTTTCGCTGATTTTATAATTACAAGATACTGTATATAATAGTATAACATAAGTTTGTAGTATTGTCAATGCACGTTTTTTGATTGATTCGCGGAAACAGTATTTACTTTTTTCACTATGATTCAAATGTGAACAAGATAAGATTTTTCATATTCGAAAATCTTAAAGCAAAAAGATTGTTTTTGTTCTGTAAACAGACGGGGCTTTTTATAAGATATTTCCCTTTGATAAGGGGAAACGATCAACTTTTTCTTTGTTTGAAAGAAAAAGTTGCAAAAAGAAGCAAACCAACCTGCGGTTGGATCGCCGGTGCGTATGGGAGCGGTATACCGCGAATCCCGCCGGACTCTGCGCAAATGCACTCTGATTTGCAGGGCAAATCAGAGTACGATATTGCTTGCCGAAACCGCCGGCACGGTT
>JAFQOX010000025.1 GCA_017412045.1 Clostridia bacterium | reverse complement strand
TTTTCAAAAGCCTTATTTGCACGCGGGCTCCTTCCGCCTCGTAAACTCGGCACCTTCCTCCCGGAGGAAGGCTTTTTAGCATCTCATCTTTTAGCGAAATTGACGAAACTGAATTTTTTAACTGACTTTATCGACAAGCTGAAGCGGGCAAGAAACGGTGAATCACCGTTTCCTGCCCGCCTTTTTCTTTGCTACATCATCAGGATCTTTCCATTGTAAAAATACGGCTGAAAATTTTTCTCGTTACGTCGAAGGGGATCACCGTAAAGGCGATCAGGATCATATCGCGGATCACCGAAGCGGAGAGCGCGTGCGCGCGGAACATTTCGCCGCCGAAAAAGATCAGCAGAATCTGTACGGCGCTGACCGCAAGCATGATCAGGAGAAATCCCTTGTTCTTTCCGATATTTGCCAAAAAGCGTATACGGCTCGTTCTGGCGTTGAAGGCGTTGAAAATACCGCAGAAAACGAAAAGCGTGAAGAAAGCCGTCATGAATCCGACGAAATCGCTTTCAAAACCGTATCTTTCCCGAACGGAGGGGAAGATCAGAAAGACGGAGAGCAATCCCACGGTATACGCGCCCGTGATCAGGATCTGTCCCAGCATTTTGCCCGTGATGATCGGCTCCTTGCGGCTTTTCGGTGCTTCCTCCATATATGCCTTCTGAGGCGCTTCTCCCGCGAAGGCAAGCCCTGCGAGTGTGTCAATGATAATGTTGATCCAAAGCATTTGCGTGACCGTTACGGGCGTATCCACGCCGATAAAGGGGCCGATCAAAGAAACGCAGACGGCGCAAAGATTCATCGTCAGCTGGAAAACGAGGAATTTCCGAATGCTGTGAAAGATCGTTCTGCCGTACAGAATGGCGCGCGCAATGGAAAGAAAACGGTTATCCAGAATCACGACGTCCCCAGCCTCCTTGGCGACCTCCGTGCCGCTTCCCATCGCAAAGCCGACGTCCGCGCGCTTGAGCGCCGTGGCATCGTTGACGCCGTCGCCCGTCATACCGACGACGAGTCCCATCCCTTGCGCGAGGCGTACCAGGCGACTTTTATCCGTCGGAAGCGCGCGGGCAACCACGCGAAGGGATTTCATGACGGAAACGATCTCATCGTCGGTCATTTCCTCGAGATCGCTGCCCGTCAGCACGGTTTCCTCCTCTTTTCCCGTCAGAATACCGCATTCCCGCGCGATCGCCACGGCGGTCTCCCGATTGTCGCCCGTGATCATCACCGTTTGGACGCCCGCACGCCGTACCGCCGCCACTGCGCTGACGGTTTCCGGACGCAGGGAATCGCGGATGCCGACGAGACCGATCAGCGTGAGCGTCGCGTTTTTCTCGTCAAAATCGCGGTCTGCTTCCGCCAGCAGGAGAACGCGCATGGAATCCGCCGTCATGGCGGAAAGACTTTCCCAGACGCCGCTTTCCAAGCCGCGGTGATAACTGCCGTTTTTGTCGTAATAGCCCGCGCATTTCGGCAAAAGCTTTTCGGGCGCGCCCTTGACCAGTACCGTTCCGTCCGCAAGCCGTGTCCACGCGTATTTTTTCGTACTGTCAAAGGGGACCGTCTTATCCTTTTGTGTCAAAGAAACGGATGCGTAGAGCGGGGAAGCAAAGGAGACCAGAGCGCGTTCCGTGCTGTTTCCGCCGATCGCCCTGCCGTCGGGCGAAAGGACCGACGTTCCGTTGCAAACGCAGGCGCGCGCGACGTTGCCCGCGTATTTCGTATATTTCATCAGCTCGCGGAAATCGGCGAAGCGTTCGCCGTCGCCGGTCACGAGTACCTCCGCGCGGAGATTTCCGCAGGTCAGCGTTCCCGTTTTATCCGTAAACAGCAGATTCATGCTTCCCGCCGTTTCGATACCGACGAGCTTACGGACCATGACGCCCGCTCTCTGCATTTTCATCATATTGGAGGAAAGAACGACCGTGATCATCATCGGCAGACCCTCGGGCACGGCGACGACCACGACGGAGATCGCAAGCAGAAACGCATGGATCAGATTCTGCGCCATGAGCGGCAGGTCGCGAAGCTCCGTCAGCATGAGAAGCGTATTATAATGATTATCCATCACGATCGCGTTGAAAAGATCCGCCAGCGCGATCAATACCGCCGCCGTATAGCCGAGTCGGCTGAGCTGCTTTGCCAGCACCCCCAGCCGCTCCTTCATCGGGCTGTCGACCGCTTCCGTCTGAAGCTCTCCCGCAAGTCTGCCGTAGACGGTTTCATCGCCGACCTTCTGCACGAGCATGAGCGCCTCACCCTCGCTGACGACCGTGCCGCGGTATAAGATCCGCCGTTTTTCCTCTCCGTCCGCTTCCTTGCGCGTCTCCTTACTTTCTCCGTTCAGAGCGGACTCATCCACGCGCAGAAAGCCTTCGAGCAGAATGCCGTCTGCGGGGATCTTTTCGCCCGCCTCCAGACAGACGACGTCTCCCACCACGATCTCCGCGATCGGAAGCTCGATCACGCGCCCCGCTCTTTTCACGCGGCAGAGCAGGTTCTCCGCTTCCCTTTGTAAACGGAGAAACGCCGTTTCGCTTCCGTATTCGGAGAGCGTGGAAACGAAGGTGGAGAGAAAAACGGCGATCCCGATCCCGACCGTTTCAAATATATTGTGGGTATGGAACATCAGAAAAACGTTGACCGCAAGCGCCGCCAGCAAAATGCGGATGATCGGATCGCCGAAGCTCTCCAGATATTTGACGAAAAAGGATTTTCGCTTTCGCTTCGTAAATAAATTGCTCCCATGCGTTTTGCGTGAGAGCAGGACCTCCTCGGGAGAAAGCCCCGTTGAAATATGTTTTTTCGGATTTTTCGTTGACTGCGTCATAGCATCGCTTCCTTTCATCTTCATTTACGCAAAATGTATTCAAAAATCGCCGTTTCTATGACACCGTCCGTCCGCAAAAGTTCAATTTTTGAGACAGAAGAAAACCTATACGCCCTCCCGCGAGATTCAGAAGCAGATCGTCCGCATCGGGAATTCCGACGCGCAGAAAGCCCTGTAAAAGCTCCGCGCTCAGGACGGTCAGCGCAAGGGCGGCAAAGCACCGTCCGCAGATCCTCATCTCCGAAAACAAAACGGGAAGCAAAAATCCCATCGGCAAAAAAAGAAGCAGATTGCCGCCGACGTTCGAAATGAACAGGGAAAAGCTGTAAAAATCTCTTCTTGCGAGCAAAAACGAAACGTATCGGCACATCGTCCGAAACGGCACGGGATTCGCCTTCAGGACGAAATAATCCCGAACGGAAAGCGCGGTATCCGGCGTTCTGCCGAGCAGAAGGATTGCCACAGCCGTCACGCAATACAGAAAGAACACGCTCCAAAACCATTTTTTCATACCCAATTCCATCAATTCCTTAAAATTTATAGAAAATTCATAATAATCCGGAAAAAGATATTGAAATTTTCCGACATTTATGATATGATATGTTAATGAAATCATATTTATGCAGAAAGGAAGTTGTTTTGAAACTCAACCAAAATTTAACCCCCGATCAAAAACAAACATATCGGAATATTGCCTTCTGCGCAGGCGGCGTTGTGATTCTGGCGATCTCCATCGTCTTTTTCTTTTTGAATTTCGGCGTATTCAGTTCCTTTTTCAAAAAAGCACTCGGCATCTGCTATCCCTTGATCTACGGTGCGTGTATTGCCTACGCGCTCAATCCCCTGATGAAATTTTCAGAAAAAAAGCTCCTTTATCGCAGAAAAACGGATCCGAAATTTTCCTGTCAATTCAGACGGACGTTCGCCATCTTTTTGTCGTTTCTGTTCCTCGTCTCCCTTTTGGTGCTCTTTTTTGCGATGATCATTCCGCAGCTGCGCGTCAGTCTCAGCGATCTCGTTGACAAATTTCCGGAATACACTATCCAGCTGGAAGAATTTGCAGAATCCTTAGCGAGCAAAAACGAAACCTTCGCCGGTCTCGTGAATTCCGCGCGTACCTATATAGAAAATACGATGAACAATCTCGACGATCTGATCCAGGACTATCTTCCCATGCTGGAGGATATCCTGCATTCCTTCGCCGCGTTGATCTTCGACCTCGTTCTCGGATTCATATTCGCAGGGTATTTCCTTTACAATAAGGAGCATATCATCGCGCAGGTGCAAAAGATATCAAAATCGTTTCTCAGCGAGTCCAATTACGATAAAGTCAGAAATTTTCTTTCCGTGGTTGATAAAACCTTCGGTAAATATTTCGTTGCCGCCATTCTCGACTCCATTCTGGTCGGATTTATCTGCTTTTTGCTCGTCCAGCTTGCAGGTATGCCCTACGCGCCGCTGATCGGCGTCGTGATCGCCATCACCAATATCATTCCGATTTTCGGACCCTTTATCGGCGCCATCCCCTGCGCGGTCATCCTTTTCGTATGCAAACCGTCCTACGCCCTCATCTTCGCGGTCATGATCCTCGTCGTCCAGCAGATCGACGGCAATATCATCGTTCCCCGTATCCACGGCGCATCCACGGGCTTGCCTCCCGTCTGGATCATCGTTTCCATTACGATCATGTCCGGACTGTTCGGCTTCGTCGGTATGTTTATCGGCGTGCCCTGCTTCTCCATCATTTATATGCTGGTAAAACAAACGATAGAAAAGCGCCTGGAGGAAAAAGCGTTGCCGACGCAAACCGTCGATTATATGTCTGCGGAGGAGAAAAGGATATTCGATTCCCAAGATACGGCTTCCTCCGAAAAAACGCCTCGACAGAAAAAAATGCGCGACCGTTTCAAGAAAAAGACGTTCCATCACGGCAAAAACGATCCGGAACGAACGGAAGATCAAGCCGATGCCGATTCTTCCGCAGCAAAAAAATTCAGCCTGAAGGAAATGTTTTCTAAATTTTGGAATTGGCTGAAGAGCTTGAAAATTTTCAAGCGTTCCAAAAAAGACAAGAACCGTAAATAAGCGCTCTGCGTCAACGATCGCATTAAAAAAATACGGCATACCTCGAAAGAGATATGCCCGGACTATCGAAAAAAGCACCCGTGAAAAACGGGTGCTTTTTTCGATAGTCTGAGCCGCACGGAAGCTTCCGTGCGGCTGTATGCTTCAGTGTGAATGGATTCGCTTTAATTCGACATCAATCCTGATGATTTTCGAACCATTTTTCAGCGACTGCGCTGATGACGGGAGCCATGGTTTCGAATTCGCCCCAGCTGGTCGTATTGACTACGAGATCGTAGTTGGAGGGATCGCCCCATTCGTGACCCGTAACGGCGAAATTATTGTGAGAACGAACCTTGTCGATCTTCTGAATATTCTTGGCGATCTGCTTGATGGTTTCAGCGCCGTTAGTTTCCTCGTAGTAGAGGCAGTTGTTGATTCTGGCATCGAGGTCAGCGCATACGAAAATGCGGAAAGGATTGTAATTTTTCAGACGGAAATCCGCGTGTCTGCCGACGATCACGCAGTTTCTGCCCTTCTGAGCGATTTCTTCCAGAACTCTCTGTTCTTCCAACAAAAGGTCGCGGTGAGAGATTTCGGCAACCTCGTCAGCGTTGACGTTGGCGCGGAATTTGCGGGAAATGGTCGTTTTCAGGCTTTTGTCCATAATGTTGGCAACGAAAGCTTCTTCGAGTTCCTGATTTTTTGCGATAGCGGTAATGATTTCGCGGTCGTAGTAATCAAAACCCAGGTGGTTGGCAATCGCCTCGCCAAGTCTTCTTCCGCCGCTTCCGAATTCACGGCTGATGGTGATAATTTTCATAGGAGACTCCTTTCCAAAGCAAAAAGTTTGAATTGAATTTAATTACGACTTCATTATATCATAAAAAAGTCCATAAGTCAAGGATAATATATCATATCTTTTTCGTTCAATATCACAAATTTTACGCGCTTTTTTTGATTTCCCCGCCGTTTCCGATCATCGGACCTTTCGCTTTCTGATTGCGGAAAACGCAAGGACCGCCGCCGTGATAACGACCGATGCGCCCGCAACGATGCACGCGCCGATCAGAAAATCCGTATTTTTTTCGGTCAGGCGCAACGCGCCGTCCTTCAGTTCGATTTCAAAATCGCCGTGATCAGAGGTGAAAAGCGCGCGCATCCGTTCCGTCTCTCCTTCTTTGAGATCCACAAATCGGACCGTTTCGCCCGATACGGGCTTTCGATCGCCGTTCAGCAGACTGATGCCGATTTTTGACGCTTCGGAAAGCGCCGAGGCAGAAACGGTACCCTTTCCGCAAACGACGAGATTGGCGGAAATGCCATTGGTCGTATTGCCGATCACCGTGACCGCGCCCGTCACGGAAACGGTGCTTTCGCCCTCCGCGATCCAGTATATGCCGCCACCCTTCGGTTCGTCCGCGTCCGTCCCGGAGGCATTGGAGACCACGCTTGCGCCGCCGCCCAGAATCAGCCGTCCCCTGTTGGTCACGCCGCCGCCCTGCGCCGATGCGTAATTATACGCGATCTTGCCGCCTTGTACGGTCAGGAGTGCTTCGTTTTCCACGCCGCCGCCGTCCACGCCCGTATTTCTTTCGATCGAGCCTCCGTACATCGTAAAGGAGCCGCTGTAGATACAAACGCCGCCGCCGAGATGCGCCATATTGGCATCCTCCGAGGAAACGCCGCCGATCACACCGCCGTACATCTCACAAAAACCGTCGTTTTCGATGCCGCCGCCCGACGTGACCGCCGTATTGGAAGCGATGCTGCCTCCGTTGATGACCAATTTGTCCGCGTTATAAATCCCGCCGCCGCTTTCCTGCGCCAGATTGGAAAGGATCTTGCCGCCGTGAAGCGTCATTTTGCCGTCGTTGCAAATGCCGCCGCCGTATTTTGCCGTATTTTCTCGGATCGTACCGCCGTACATTGTAAAAACGCCGCCGTTATAAACACCGCCCGCATCCTCAGCCGCGTGGTTGCCGCCGATCGTTCCGCCGTACAGCTCGAAGGCGCCGAAATTTTCGATGCCGCCGCTCCACGCGCCCGCCGTATTTCCCGTAACGGAGCCGCCCCGCATTTCCAGAATGCCGGCGGCGCTGACGTCGATGCCGCCGCCGTTCCCCGCAGCTCGATTATCGGAGACCGCGCCGTCGTTCAGAAGCATCGTTCCGCTGTGGATAAAAACCGCGCCGCCGCGAAAATCTGCCGCGTTACCGCGGAGGCTTCCGCCCCGCATCTCGAAATGCCCCTCACCCGTTACGTAGACCGCGCCGCCGTAATCCGCGTGATTGCCCGCGATATGACCGCCGTAGAGGAAGAGAGAGCCGCCGTCAACGTAAGCGAAGCCGCCGCAGGAATACGTGTTTTTCAACTCCTCGCTCTCTCTTTTTTCGCCCGTTCCGCCGATGATCACGCCGCCCTTGAGCTCCCGTCGTCCCTGTGCATCCGCATCGTCGGTCAACGTCCACAAGCCGTGGCTATCGGCGATCAAGCCGTGAGACTCCTGCGAGCAGTCGAAAATACGCAGTACGCCCTCTTTGCCGATCCGAAAAACGCTTCCCTTCGATGCCTCGTTTTCATATTTCAATATTTTACCGTTCAGACAAAGGTGAATTTCTCCCTTGATCTCCACCGTTTCCGAGAGCGTGACGTCGGCATCGAGATAATAGAACGCGCCCGCCTGCATTTGGGAAAGCTCCTCCTCCGACCGCACCGCGATGCCCTGCGCGTGATCCGCGTGCGCGGCGTTTTCCGCCGATACGCACAGGGGAAGAAGCGAGAGCAACAGAATGACGATCGAAAAAAAGCTTCCGATCCAATGATTTTTCTTCATAGCAGAATTCCTTTCTGAAAATAAAATTCGGGATCAAAGCCCGTCGGGGGTTGCCTTCCGTACGCAATAGAGGCGCAGAAGCTGCAAAAACGGCTTACCGTACAACGCGAGCTTCACCTTTCCTACACCGGATACCTCAAGAAATTCCTCGTCGGTCACGGGTAGCCTTTTGCACATATCCATCAGCGTCGCGTTGGAAAATACGACGTACGGCGGGACGTTTTTGGCTTCCGCCAGCTCACGGCGAAGCGTTTTCAGCCCTTCGAGCAGATCGGCATCCACCGCTTCCTCGATTTTTTCTTTTTTGATCTTCTCAACGTCGATTTCCTTGGGCTTTGCCTGTTTCATGGACAGCGTTTCCTGACCGAAAAGGATCGCTCTCGCCTTCGGCGCGACGGAAAGCGTGGGATATTCGCCTCCGTCGGACGCGATATAGCCCTCGAATTCCAGATAATCGATCATTTCCCGCACCTGCGGCTCCCTGTATTCCTTCATCAGACCGTAGGTGGTCTGGCTGTCCAAGCCGAGTCGAAGAAGCTTTTCGTTTTTGCTCCCCCTGAGAATATCGCAAATCATTTTTTTGCCGAAGCGTTCTCCCGTACGCTTGATGCACGAGAGGATCTTCTGCGCCTCGACCGTGATATCGACCTCGCGGAACTGCGTCAGACAATTGGAGCAATTGCCGCAGTAATTCGCGGATTTTTCCCCGAAATAGTTCAGGATAAAGCTTCTCAGGCAGGTGTTGCAGGTCGAATAAAAGGTCATTTGCTTCAGTCTCTCGTAATCTCTTGCCTTCAGAAGCTCCCACTCCTCCGGCGTAAGCTCGGGATTCGGCTCGGCGCGCTCGATCAGAAACTGATTGGTATGCACGTCGGCGGGACTGTATAAGAGAATACAATCTGCTCTCGAGCCGTCTCTGCCTGCGCGTCCCGCTTCCTGATAATAGCTCTCGACGTCCTTCGGCATATTGTAATGAATCACGTAGGATACGTTGGATTTGTCGATGCCCATGCCGAAAGCGTTCGTCGCGACCATGACGCTTTTGCGGTCGTATACGAAGTCCTCCTGATTTCTTTTTCGCGTCTCATCCGAAAGCCCCGCGTGATAGACAGTCGCGGAAAAGCCCGCCTCGCAAAGCCTCTCCCCCACCTCCTCGACCGCTTTTCTCGTAGAACAATACACGATGCCCGCGTCCTTTTTGCGTTTTTTCAGAAGTGAAAGCAAAGTCTCCGATTTCTTTTTCGTCCGTATGACCTCAAATTTCAGATTCGGACGGTCAAAGCCCGTCGTGATACGAAAGGGATCTCGAAGCCGCAACGCCCGCTCGACGTCGTCCTTGACCTCCGCGGTAGCCGTCGCGGTAAAAGCTGCCACCGTAGGGCGATAGCCGAGCGAGCCGATAAATTCGGCGATCTTCAGATAACTCGGACGAAAATCCTGTCCCCATTGTGAAACGCAGTGCGCCTCGTCTACCGCCAACAGATCCACGCGCACGTCTCTGCAAACGTCCGTGAATTCCGTGACAGCCAATCGCTCCGGCGCCACGTAGACGATCTTATACGCGCCCATTCGCATACGCTCGATCACCTGAAAATACTGCGCCGTCGTCAGCGAGCTGTTCAGATATGCAGCCCGTATTCCGTTTTGCGTCAGGGCGTTCACCTGATCCTTCATCAGAGAGATCAGGGGCGAAATCACGAGCGTGATCCCATCAAAGAGCAGAGCGGGCACCTGATAGCAGACGGATTTTCCTGCGCCCGTCGGCATAACGCAAAGCGCGTCCCTTCTCTGTAAAATGGCATCCACCACCTGCTCCTGACCGGGGCGGAACGACGTATGCCCGAAATATTGTTTTAAAACCGTTTTTTTGTCCGACATTGCTTCCCCCATATCGTTTGATTGTAATTTCAATCACATATTGCAAAGAAAACCGCAACCGAATCCTCAATACCCGGTTGCGGAGATTCCGACGGGCGTTGCCCGCGCTTTACGATTTCTTGTTTTTTTCTTTTGCCCGTTTATCGTTGATGATCTGCATATGCTCGGCGGTGATCAGCGTGACACCGTTTTCCTTTGCCCATGCGACACAGCCCTTCAGAACGACGGAGAGAAATACTCTCGGTACGCCGAGGATCGTCGTGAGCGCCTCGTCGGTAAATTTGACGGTGTCGTCTGCGCGGTCCGCCGCGTAGCGAACGGATTCGAGGGAAGCCTTCCTCATCTGCAAAAGCTCCGCTCTCATTTTCGTCTTTCTGTGGAACCAGAAGTTTTTGGAATCGCGGTAGCCGTAATCGACGGGAAGGGGCGGAAAATCCTTTGCCCTGACGCCGTTGACAATGGCATCGCTGTATTTCTTTTTCATCAGAATCTTATCCACGCGAAGGATAAAGTGCGCGCCGAATCTGGATGTGATACCGTTAAAATCGTGATAGGGACCCTCGTAGCCGTTCAGCTCGCCCGCTTGATCTCCGTCGGCACCGTCCAGCTCGCGCATCCACGTGCATTCGATCGCTTCGATGGCATCGGTCAGCACCATCGGTCTTTTCTCGCCCGTTTCTTCCTCAATCATGCTCGTTTCCAGCTTGAAATTGCATTTCGGCATCTTTTCCTCGGGCTTGTCTCCCGGCCATGAAAGCTTGACTGCCTCCTTGAACGTCGCGGGCTTGTCGTCAATAAAGTTGAGCGTGCATTTTCCGTTTCGGAGAATGTTCTGCGCGGTGTTGGAGGAATTGCGGCAGCACAGAAGCATGGCGTAATAGTCCTTGCCCGCTACGTAATAGGGCTGTACCAGAGAATACGGCCCGAGATTGGTCCTTCCATCCTCACAAAGCGTGGAGATGATGACGGTGGGCATCGGGAAATACAGTGAGGTCTGGTAGAAATTATCCACGATGCGAAGATTTTCAAAACTGCTCATTTTTCGTTCTCCTTATCAATGATGATCATGGTTACAGATGTTGAAAAGAGTCGGTATCAACCGACTCTGTGACGGCGAACGAGACGTTCGACGTAATAATGGGCGCTGAGATGCTTCATCAGATCGTTATAATGAACGGCTGTGATTTGTTTCTCGGTATACAGCCTCCGTATTTCCTTTGCGAACTTCGGAATATTCGTGGTGGTGTCCTCGCCGTCCATAATGGCGTAAACGCGTTTTTTCAATCTCTCATATCTGACGTTCAACGCGATATCCTTCGCCCTTTTTCTTTCCTTCAGCTTGGCGATTGCGGACAAAACAAGCAGAAACAGCAGACTCATGTTCAGACTTCCTTTCCTATCTTACCCTTTTTCTTTTCAATTTTCTTTTTTTAGCAGGACAAACGAAAAGGATTAAAGGCGAATCGTTATATATCTTTATTATTTCACAAATTTACGCTCTTGTCAATATATTTGCGTAAAAATTCCGGAGCAACAGCATTTACTCCTTGATTAAATAAATTCTTGTTTAGCGCGTTTAAACTCAGCAATAAAAGATGAGATTCAACAAGGCTCCCACTCCGGGGGAGCTCCGCCGTCTAAGGCGGTGAGAGGGCTTTTCGCCACAACATTAAGATTTTATGTGTAATTTTGTTGATGATCAGCCCTCTCCGTCTTGCCTTGCGGCAATCCACCTGTCTCCACAGCCAAGCGTGCTTGGCTGAACGGCTCGGTCACATCGCGGTTCTGAAAGCCATTTAGGCTTTCATTCATTACCGCGCTGCCCAAAGTGAGAGGCTTTGGGGCTGTTTACTTTTTGAACAAATTACACCGCTAAACAAGAATTTATCATGGATTCTTATAAAAAGTAAATGCTGTTGCCGTGGAATTTGTTCCATTATCCATTGTTTTTCTGTGCAAAGTATGCTACAATGAATATAAATCAATATTTTCAAAACAAGGAGCTTTATCAATGTCGAACGCTTTATTGGATAAAAAGATAGATTATTGGGAACATCAACTCCTGGATCTCGGAAAGCGGAACCGTATGATCAATTACCGAGAAACCAAACGGTCAACGCTGAAATTGACGGTCCCCTCCTTCGAGGAGCTGTATCGACGTCTGGTCATTAACGAAGAAGCGCTGACCTTTCAGCGTTCGGTGGATAAGGAAACGGATTCGCGCGTTTTTTCGATCCTTTCCCTGATGGAAACGCTCGGAAGCCCTCTTCCCATCAATATCGGAGATATCAAGACGGAGGGGACGGTTCTCGAGCGTCGGAAAACCCTGAAAAATTTGCGCGCCAAAGCCCGTCTTGCGATGGAAGAGCAGGGCACGAATATCCTGTATCTTTCTTTCGGCTTTATCGAGTGGAAGGACGGAAAGGGCGCTTCCGCGCAATGGCTCAGATCTCCCCTGGTTCTGATGCCCGCGGTCCTTACGCTGGATACGCTGCAATCACCCTATAAGCTGTCCCGCCACGAGGACGATATCGTCGTCAATCCCACGCTCGCCTATTATTTTAAAACCGAATACGGTATCGAATTGCCCCCCTTTGACGCGGAAAAGAATTCCTTCGAGGACTACTTCAAGGAATTGGAAGGCATCGCCGATCAGAACGGATGGCGCATCGTACGGGAGGCGAATCTGGGCTTGCTCTCTTTCCTGAAAATCACGATGTATAACGATCTGCTCCTCAACGAAGAGCGCATCCGACAAAATCCCGTGATCCGCGCCATGGCGGGCGATACGGACGAGGTCAATGCCATTCCCGACGAGGTTCTGAATATCAATCCCGACGCGATCAGCACCGGCGATTGCTATCAGGTCATGAGCGCGGATTCCAGCCAGCAGGATGCGATCCTGTATTCGAAAAACAGGATCAGCTTCGTCATGCAGGGACCTCCCGGCACCGGAAAAAGCCAGACCATCACCAATATCATCGCGGAAGCGCTGGCGGACGGCAAAAAGATCCTTTTCGTTTCTGAAAAAATGTCGGCTTTGCAAGTCGTATACCGCCGTTTGCAGGAAGCGCATCTCGCCGATTTCTGCTTGCCTCTTCATAGCTACAAAGCCAACAAATCCGATATTTTACAGCAGATCGGCGCAAATCTGAGCCTGAAGCACACCCACGTCAAGGACACCGCGCTCCATAATCTGGAGGAGCTGCTGAGCATTCGTCACGAATTGAATCAATACGCCGCGGAGCTACACGAGCTGCAAACGGAGCTGAATCTCAGCTGTTACGACGTATACGGCAAATTGGAGGAGCTTCGGGACGCGCCTGCGCTCTCCTTTGATATTCCCGACGTTCTGAACGTCACGCAAGCCGATTTGCAGCGATACCTGCGCGCGGTCAAGGAATACGCGCTCGCGCTTGAACGAATGCAATACCGGATCGAAGGCCACCCATGGGAAGGCATCAAGGTTTACGCCTCCGGATACCGTGAAACCGAGCGTATGCAAAAAAATCTGGAGCAGACGGCGGAGCAGCTGTCCGATCTGATTGATATGATGGATACCGTCACGGAGGTTCCCGCGCTGGCGGAAGCCGTATCCTTTCAACAAATCCCCGCGCTGGCGGCAACGTTGGAAAAGATCGGGGAAATGCCCGATTTCCCTCCCCATTGGAATCACGGCGCGGATCTCTGCGCGCTGCGGAACGCCGCGCTGGATGCGCAGGCGAACTACCGCCGTTTCTCCGAGCTGGCAAGCCGGATTTTTCCCATTTTCAAGGAGACCGTCTTTGATTTCGATTATAACGGATGGAAAAAGGGAGTTCTTGATACGGCATCCGAGTTGACTGCGCTCCCGCTTTTGGAACATCATTCTGCGGAAGACGTCATTCGGGACGCATCCTTGCTTTTGGACAGCTTTCTCGCTCTGCGCGATGAATGGATGCGCGCGAGTCAGGCTTTGTCTGCGATCAACGGGCTGTTGGGGCTGAATTTGACTGTCAGCGTGAAAACGGTCGAGATGCTCTCCCGCCTTTTGCCGCTGATGGAGGACGGCGCCGTGATCCCCGAAGAATGGTTCCGATCGGGCTTGCAGGAAATCCGCAATCTGATCTCCGAGGGAGAAGCGAACGCGCGTCGGATGTCGGAATACAAAAAAACCATTCTTGCCGATTGGGAAGCCGACGTTCTGACGATGGATTACGCACCGATCCTGATGCGCTACAAAACGGAATATACGGGCTTCTCCAAAAACTTCAAATCCCAATACAAAAAAAGACAAAAAGCTGCTTCTGGGACTCGCCAAAGACTTTTTGAAAAAAATGCCGGATGAAAAAGCGCTGGTGCTTCTGAATCTGCTCAAGCAGTACCACGAGCCCGCAGACTGGTTTGAGAAAAACGGAGATCGGCTTCGCGCGCTCGCCTTTTTCGGTCAGAATGAAAAAACCGACTGGGATGCCGCACGAAAAGCGCTGTCCGCCGCCGAAAAATTGGCGGAGCTTCCCTCTGCCTGCCGTTCGGAATCGCTTCTGCGATTGCTTTCGGCGGACCATCGGGAAGCCACCGTCGAATTTTCGCATCTGCTGAAAACGCTCGCCTCCGCCATGGATGCCATCCGCGCGATGGCCGAGAGGACTCGGATATCCATGAATGCGGATACACCCTCCTTCCGTCAGGACGAAATCATGTTCCGGCTCGAAAACGGCGCAGAACGCTTGCACGCTCTGACGGAAAGCCTTTCGCTTTTCAGACCGCATTTGATTTCCGATATTTCCGGTGATGCGCTCATTTCCTCCATTGACCGATTGAATGAATACGGCGCTCTTTCCGACCGTATCAAAGAGCAAGCGCCCTGCTTACGGGAAAGCTTCGGCTTTTTCTTTCGCGATGCCGATACCGATTGGGATTTCGTCCTTTCCTTGATCGAAAGATTGCAAAATATCAGGAAAGAGGCGTTTTACGAGCTTCTGGAGCCTCTTCTGGATACGAAGGAGGCGCGCAAGCGTGAATTTTCCGATCTTTCCGAGAAATGGACCGAAACGCACGGCAGGGCAAAAACGACGTTTCTTCTGATCTCCCGGCAGTTTTCGGAAACGGCGCTTGGCGATTCCGTTCTCTGCGCGCAGAAAAAGCTGCTGCTCTGTCTGGATCACATGGAAGAGCTGGAGTCTTACGCGGATTATCTGGAAGCGAAGGATGCTTGCTTACGCGCGGGATTATCCGATTTTATCGAAAAATTGGAGGTCTCCGATTACACGCGGGAAACGGAATCCGTTTTCCGTAAACGGTTTTACCGTCTGTGGCTGGATGCCGTTTGCGCGCGATCGGCAGCGATCCGCCGTTTCCGCAGAAATACGCAGGATGAAAGGATCGAAAAATTCATCGAATTGGACGATCTGCAACTGAAGATCGCGCAAATGCGGATCCGCGAAAAGCTGATCGAAAATCTCCCCTCGCACCATCAATTGCTGAAAGCGACCGACGAGGTTTCGATTCTGAACAAGGAACTGAATAAAAAGAGAAATATCATGCCCCTGCGCAAGCTGTTTCGTTCCATCCCCAATCTGCTCCTGACGCTCAAGCCCTGCCTGATGATGTCGCCGCTTTCCGTTTCGTATTTTCTGGAAACGGAGGCTTATCATTTCGATCTGGTTATCTTCGACGAGGCATCCCAGATCTTCCCGGAGGATGCGGTCGGCGCGATCTTCCGCGGATCACAGGTCATCATCACGGGTGACAGTAAGCAGCTTCCGCCGACCAATTTCTTTTCCGCCAACGTATCCGCTTCGGAGACCGAAACGGATCAGGATGAGGAGGATTACGAGGATCTCGTTTCCGACTCTATTCTGGAGGAAGCCGCTTCCGCTCTGCCGAACAGAACTCTGCTCTGGCATTACCGAAGCAAGCACGAATCGCTCATTTCCTTTTCCAACCGTGAAATCTATCGGAACCGTTTGATCACCTTCCCCAATCCCGCGAATAACGTGGAGAACATGGGTGTGGAATACGTTTACGTTAAGGACGGTTATTACGAAGGCGGCGGAAAGAACTGCAATATCCGCGAAGCGGAGACCTGCGTATCGCTGCTGGAGGATCATATCCTGCAATTTCCATCCCGCTCTCTCGGCATCATCGCCTTCAGCGAAAAGCAGCAGAACGCGATCGAAAGCGCGATCACGGATTTTCGCGAGCAAAATCCGCAGCACGAATGGTTCTTTGACGAATCCAGGGAAGAGCCCTTCTTCGTGAAAAACCTGGAGAACGTACAGGGTGACGAGAGAGATACGATCATTTTCAGCATTTGCTACGCGAAGGATCGGAGCGGTAAAATGGCGATGCGTTTCGGTCCTCTGGGTGTCAGCGGGGGCGAGCGCCGTCTGAACGTCGCCGTCACGAGAGCGAAATGCAATATCAAGCTCGTCGGTTCGATCCAGCCCTCGGATATCGACCTGAATAAAACGAAATCGGAGGGCGTGAGAATGCTCCGTTCGTATATCGAATTTGCCAAATACGGCAATACGGCGCTCCGTCCCGTCAGACAGTCGGAGGACGTGGAAGCCGATGACGATTTCTGCCGCATGATCGCCGAATTTCTGGAGAAAAACGGATACCGTACGCAAATGCAGATCGGCTGCTCGGATTATAAGATCGACATTGCCGTGGAGCATCCGGAGAACGGCGATGTTTTCATAGCGGGCATTGAATGCGACGGTATGTCCTACGTTCACGCCAAAACGGCGAGAGACCGCGATCACCTGCGCAAGACCGTCCTGTCACGCATGGGCTGGAGGCTTTACCGCGTCTGGTCAACGGAATGGATCCGCCATCCCGAGGCGGAGGGCGAGGCTCTGCTGCAATTTTTGCGGGAAGCCCTGAAAAATCATGCGGATTCATCCGAAGAGTCGCCGCTCGGCGAGGAAGAAAGCGCGGTTTCTTTGGAGGCGATCGCGAGCGAGTCCGATGAGCCGTGCGATTTTGACCGGAACAGCAGCCCGTACGAATTCCCGTATGATCGGGAAACGAAGCCGTCCTCATTAAGATACAATCTGGAAAAAATCCATTATCAGGCGATTGGCTCGAATATCCTGAATATCGTTTCCGCGGAGCAACCGATCCATACGGAATGGCTCTATAAGCGGCTCGCGCCTACGTTCGTCGGCGGAAAAATCACGCCTACCATCAAGCAGACGGTGGATTCCATTCTGACGAAAAATTTGAAGGACCGCATTGGGGCGGACGAGGAGCGTTTCCTCTTCTTACTGCCCCGTCAGCCGATTTGCGCAAGGATTCCCCAAAAGAATACAACGCCGCGCCCGATGGAATACGTTCATCGGGAGGAAATCGCCGAAGTGCTTCTGATCGTCGTCAGATATTCCTTCGGCATCACGGCGGACGATCTGACCGGGGAGTGCGCACGCGTCTTCGGATTTGAACGAAAAAGCCCGAAAATCAAGCAAAGGATCGATATGGTCATGCAAGATCTGATTTCGTCGGAACGAATCGCGATCGTTGACGGCAAGGTCATTCTTTCCAACGCTTGCAGATAAGGCAATGTCGTCAACTTAACGTTGACAACATTGCAGTGATATATTTCGCCATAGGCGAAATGTGATATTTGGGCTCTGCCCAAGTGATATTCGCGCTATGCGCGAGTGATATATTCCGCCGATAGCGGAATGTTAAGGTA
>JAFQOX010000024.1 GCA_017412045.1 Clostridia bacterium | reverse complement strand
GGCAATTGGAGTTGCCATTTAGGCTGTCATTCACTACCGCTTTCTTCGATTCCCTGCCATTGTAGTTCAAAAAGAATAAAAAAACAGGCGCCTCTGCGCCTGTTTTTTTATTCTTGGTGACCCGTAGGGGAATCGAACCCCTGTTTTCGCTGTGAGCGCAGCGATACCCCGCAAAGCAAGGAGTTTCGGAAGCAAAGCTTGCCTTTGCGCGCGAAACGACTATGCGACCGGGGAGAGAGAGGGCGACGCCCGTAAAAAGAGGAAGAAAAAAAGAAAACCATCCGAATGTAGTTCGGATGGCTTCTTGTGGTGACCCGTAGGGGAATCGAACCCCTGTTTTCGCCGTGAGAGGGCGATGTCTTAGCCGCTTGACCAACGGGCCTTACGACTCAACGAGACCATTATATCACATCTTTTTTCATTTTGCAATAGGTAAATGAAAAATTTTTTAAATTTTTTCAAAAAAATTTTACATCATATACGACCAAAATTCCATTTAAAGGATAATTGCTTCTGATAAGACCGCTCCAAAAAAATAAAATAATTTTTTAAAAAAATTTCAAAAAAGGTATTGACAAAATCAATTGCTTGTGGTATACTCTGTATCGCGGTTGTGAAACAAACACCGCTACGACATATGAAGGTGTAGCTCAGCTGGTTAGAGTATCTGCTTGACATGCAGGGGGTCGGTGGTTCGAGTCCACTCATCTTCACCACTTTTTTCTTCCGCAAGTAAGTCGCCTCGCTTTACTTCCAACAATCACTCTTTGAGGGCGCTTGCGTTTTTATTATAAGTCTTGACGAAGGTCAAGGCTTTTTTTGTACTATAGGAAATTGCGCAAAATGGTCCTCGCCGTTTCTCATTGTTTCAATACAGGCTGAACTGCGGTAGGCGAGCACACAGCTTGCAGAGCAAGCAGTTTTCCTGCGGGCGTTGCCCGCTTTTTTGTACCATGGGAAATTGCGCAAAATCAACCTCGCCGTTTGCATTGTTGAGATACAAGCCAAACTTGGATAGGCGAGCAACTTCGGGCGGGCGTTGCCCGCTTTTTTGTTTGATAGGATACAGTAGCTTAAATTTACCGCTTTCGCCACGGTTTTGCCGGAACCGCTTGACAAACGGGAAAGCAGGTGCTAAAATAAATCACGTAAAAAAATCTCAAAAAGGAGATGCAATATATGAGTATCAGAATCGGTATTTTCGGCTACGGTAATCTCGGCAGAGGCGTGGAATGCGCGCTCCGACAGAATGCGGATATGGAGCTGAAAGCCATTTTTACAAGAAGAGATCCCAAAACCGTCAGAATCCTGACCGAGGGCGTTCCCGTCCTTCACGCGGACCGCGCGTCGGATATGAAGGACGAGATCGACGTCATGATCCTCTGCGGCGGAAGCGCGACCGACCTTCCCGTACAAACGCCCGCTCTGGCAAAGCTTTTCAACGTGGTGGACAGCTTTGACACCCACGCAAGGATTCCCGTTCATTTTGCCAACGTCGACGAAGCGGCATCGGCTTCGTCGCACACGGCGGTCATTTCCGTCGGCTGGGACCCCGGTCTGTTTTCGCTCAACCGTCTGTACGGCGGCGCGGTCCTGCCCGACGGCAAGGATTATACCTTCTGGGGCAAGGGCGTCAGCCAGGGACATTCCGACGCCATCCGCAGAGTGGAGGGCGTTGCCAACGGTAAGCAGTACACCGTCCCCGTAGAGGAAGCGCTCGCTTCCGTCCGCCGCGGTGAAAATCCCGAGCTTTCCACGAGAGAGAAGCATACCAGAGAATGCTTCGTCGTTGCCAAGGAGGGCGCGGACAGAGCGAAGATCGAGCAGGAGATCAAAACCATGCCCAATTATTTCGCGGATTACGATACGACGGTCAACTTCATCACGGAGGAAGAACTGCAAAAGAACCATGGCGGTATTCCGCACGGCGGCTTCGTGATCCGAAGCGGCAGAACGGGCAAGGATCTGGAGAACAACCATATCATTGAGTACAGTCTGAAATTGGATTCCAATCCCGAATTCACGTCCTCCGTCCTCGTAGCGTACGCGCGCGCCGCTTACAGAATGTACCGCAAGGGCGATTTCGGATGCAAGACGGTGCTGGACGTTCCGCCCGCCCTTCTCAGCCCGAAATCCGGCGAAGAACTCAGAAAAACGCTGCTGTGACGCGCGGTTTTCCCTTATTTTATAGTATAACGAAAAAAGACCTTGCGCCGTCCTCGGTATCGGACGGTACAGGGTCTTTTTATTCTATAGGAAGCGTTGCGCGCTTCATCCGCGGTTGGCGTACCACGCCTTTTTGT
The DNA here is from genome assembly GCA_017412045.1 of Clostridia bacterium. Lineage (GTDB taxonomy): Bacteria > Bacillota > Clostridia > Oscillospirales > CAG-272 > QALR01. The sequence goes on along the minus strand of JAFQOX010000024.1, from coordinate 3,461 downwards.
TGCGGTACATTTCCTCGTCGGCCAGCGTGAAAAGCTCGTTGCGCGTGATGCCGGGATGCTCCGAGGAAAGCACGGCGCCGACGGCGAACGAAATCGGCAGATCCGGATTTTCCGCGTTGTAGGCTTTGCCCTCGTCAAAGATCTTTTTGATCTGCAAATCCAATTGTGCGCGGTCGATGCCCGTCAGCAGAACGGCAAATTCGTCTCCGCCCCAACGGCATACCACGCCGTTTGCGGGAACGGCTCTGCGGAGAACGTCGGAAAGTCCGACGATCATACGGTCGCCGGCTTCGTGACCCCGCGTGTCGTTGACGTTTTTCAGCCCGTTCATGTCGATCATCAGGATCGCGTACGGTTGGGAAGAGGAGTAGTCCGCGCTCATCAGCTCCATCCATCTTGCACGGTTGATCAGACCCGTACCGCTGTCCGTATAAGCCTTTCTCGTGGCATCCTGCACACTCTTGAGAAAAATGATCAGCGTATAAACGATCAGTCCCATGATGGAAAAGCTCATCAGCCCGTTTTGGTTATTGCGGTAGTAGAAGATCAGGTCCACGATGATGCCGATACTCAGCATGACAAGCAGCTTCCACGAAGGCTGTAAGCCGGAGTTTTTATAAAAAATACGGTTGAAAATGGCAGTCACGGGAACGGAAGCAATGGCGGTGATCAACAGAATATGACTGTATACCAGGTTCTGACGCAATTCGGTGATGCCCAGAATCTGCAAGACCAGGACGGTCAGAGCGACGAGCGTTCCCGCGCATACGAGCGCATTCGGAATCAGCCGCCTTTCTTTGACGAAAAGCGTGGAAAGGTACGCAAGCAGGCATACCGCCGTCAGAAAAAGGGCGCCCAGACTGATATAGCTGAGGCTGATCGAACGCTCCGGTATGAGCAGAGGCATACAGTTCAGGTCGGTCAGCTTCCAGAGACCGATGGACATCGAGAAAAAGCCGAGATAAATGGCTCCCTTATTGCCTGCGTTCTGGATGAAGCGGAAATAGAGAGAGACCGAAACCACGAAAAATCCGAGCAGGATCGCGAGCGAGGAGATGACGACGAGCGGCATTTCGCCCGCCACCTCATCGTCTGCCACGGCGAAGGGCGCGCCCAGCAAAAACGTGGGATTTTTGCCGATCGCCGCCTCGAAAAGAGGCGTCAGAATCACGGTGATGGATTTCCCCGCGTGATTTTCGCCGACGTGAACGATGCACCAGTTACTGCCGACGTTATGGGCGACGCGTCGGCTTTCCGAGCCGGTCAAACTGTACGCGAGCTCGTTTTCAAAGTAGACCTCAATATTGTGGTGAGAGATATTAAAGCAGATATAGTCCTCCTGTGAGAGGTCGGGCGGCAGCATACCGCGGTAAATTTTACGAACGCCTGCCGGCGCGTTGGCATCGTTTGCAAACTCCGTGCTCATGTCGTCAAAAACCTCGTAACCGACCATCGGCTCCGCGCGGTCAACGGTCACACCGTCCTCACTGCCGATATATAGGAAAAAGCACAGAAACGCAATCAACGTCAGGGAAATCAGAACGGCGGGAATCCGCTTGATCATATCGGATCGATTCATAATCACACTCCTGAAGCTTGATTCATAAGATATAAAATAATATCCATAAGATATAAAATAATAAGGTATATCTTTATTTTAGTTATTATACCATTTTCAAACGGACGTTGTCAACACCGCGAGGAGATTTTTCAGAAGAATCTACGCTCGCCGTTTGGGATGGAAGATGAATTTTTGTTCGATCCAATATCTCTCCAAGCGATCTGCCGACAGGATTGACTTTTCTGCGAAAATACGCTATAATATTCTCAAAAAATGAAAAGAGGCTTTCACCATGACAAAGGAAGAAATACTGAAACTTGCGAAAAAAGAGGGATTTCACGGCGCGGCGGTGATCGAAACGTCCCGCATCGTATTTGACGCGGCGTTCCGCCCGTACTGTGAGGAAAATCTCTGCGGTCAGTACGGCGTGAATTACTCCTGTCCGCCCGCCTGCGGTACGCCCAAGGAAATGAAGGAGAGGGTCCTCGCCTATCCGTGGGCGCTGGTGGTGCAGACGGAATGGGATATTGAGGATTTTTCACAGAAGGAAAAGCTGATCTTCGGCAAAAAATGCCACAATGAAGCGATGTTCCGTATGATCGGCGCTCTGCGCGAGGCGGGACACGAGGGCTTCATGATCGGCGCTTCGGGCTGTTCGCTCTGCAAGCCGTGCGCGATGGCGAAGGGCGAGCCGTGCCGATTTCCCTCGCTTCGCTACTCCTGTATGTCCGCGTACTGCATTTACGTCAAAAAGCTGGCGGAGGAATGCGGTATCCGTTACGATTACGTGAACGGAAGCCTGCCGTATTTCGGCACGTTCATTTTCCGATAAGGCGGTCTTTTTTGCAAAAAAGACGCTCGCTGTATGCGCCTGCGAGATATTGCGGTATTTTCATCATACGCCCGATGCGCCTCGGATCACACCAAAGACGGTAGAGCCATTCGAGCCTCGCCCGAATGAGAAAGTCGGGCGCGCGCCGTACGATGCCCGCGTAAACGTCGAGCGAGCCTCCCAGTCCCGCAAGCAGGCGCACGCGGGGAAGCTTGTCCCGATTTTCGTCGATCCATCTCTCCTGCGCGGGCGCGCCGAAGCAGACGAAAAGAATGGCGGCGCCGCTTTCGTTGATCTGACGGAGGACGGCGTCGTTTTCTATCCCATTTTTTTGAAAATAGCCGTCGTGCGTGCCGACGACGGAGAGCGAAGGCAAGCGTGCCTTCTGCTTTTCGGCGGCAAGCGCGGCGACGCCCGGCTTTCCGCCGAGGAAAAAGACGGGGTATCCGCTCCGCGCGGCAAGCGACAAAATATTGGAGCCGAATTCCACGCCCGCGACCTTCTCGGTCAAGGGCGTTTTTAAGATTCTGGAAGCGAGGACGACGCCCGCGCCGTCGGGCAGCAGCAGATCCGCGCGGTTCAGCAGATCGCGCACGGATGCATCCTTCTCGGCAAGACGGGCGATCTCCGCGTTCGGCGTGAATACGGAAACGCTTCTTTGCTCTTTCAGCGCGAAGGCGGCGAGCGCGATCGCCTCCTCCATCGTGACGTTATCGAATCGGAGTCCGCGTATTTGAATTTTTTTCATATCGTGATCCTTTCTTTTTTGAATATGAAAATGATAAGATTTTTCATATTCGGAAAATCTTAAAGCAAAAAGAAGATTTTTCTTCTGTAAACGGACAGGGCTTTTTATAAGATATTTCCCTTTTACAAAGGGGAACGACGTACTTTTTCTTTCTTTAAAAGAAAAAGTACCAAAAAGAAGTAAACCAGCGTGCCGCTGGACCGCTCGTGCGTATGGGAGCGGTATACCGCAAAGCCCACTCGCTCTGCGCGAAAGCGTGCCAATGGCACACGTTTCGCTTGACGAAAGAGATTTCGCCGCTCGCGGTTCTTTGGGAAATT
>JAFQOX010000023.1 GCA_017412045.1 Clostridia bacterium | reverse complement strand
GCGAGAAACTTCCTGCGGGCGTTGCCCGCTTTTTTGCACTATAGGAAATTGCGTAAAACGGCTCCGCCGTCGAACAAGGGACAAAATCAGAACAAACTGCTATACGGCGGCAACCATCAGCGGCGATTCGCCGCTTTTTTGCCGAAAAATTTCTGCCTTATCAATCCGCGGCTGGGGATTCCGATATATGCTTGCGTTTTTCCGTTTGTTCCCTGTGATCGTTGTCTGCGAGGTCACAGAATTCGCGGATCAGCTTGATCTCCTTGGGATCGTAGGGATGGTGGCCGGGGCGGTAGAGATCGTGGAACCATTTTGTAAAATCAACGTCCTCCAGCTCGCCTCTTTCGTAGGCGCTCCAGGTGGCATCCCACGGCTCGTACGTCTGATATTTTCCCGCTACGAAGCCCCAATTGTAGCATCCGATCTTTTCCAGATAGAAAAGAGGGAAAAGAGAAAATACGTCGTTGTGAAAAATTCTGCCGAGCCATTCCGTGTTGACGATGGGTCTGCCCTCCTCCTTCAATCTTTTGATGATGCGCACGTGGGTATTGTATTCGCCGTAATAGTGATAGGAAATGATGTCGCTGTTTGCGAAGATGATATCCTCGATCTGCTTGTGCGGATTGGAATCGCTCTTCCTCAGCAAATGCTCGCAGGACCAGACGGCGCTGGTCAAGGGCTGGGAGGGCTCGCACGCGCGAACGGTATCGAACATTCGTTGCAGGATCGGCGGCGTGATCTCCGTACGGCGGCCGGCGCCGGGCTCGTTGTAAACGTCCCAGATACAGACGCGCGCATCGTTTCGATAGGTCGTGACGATCTCGCGCACCATGTCAAAATAGCGTTCGCATTCCTCGGGATCGTCAAAATAAAAGTGCGGCGCAACGCCCGCAAAACTCGAATGCTGTGCGCTCTTCTTTCCTCCGTGATAGCCCCATGCGACGCTTTGCTCTCCGATGAAAGGCTTTTTCCAAAGCTCGTTCTTCGGTGGCATACAGTCGTTTGCCAATACGATCATACAGGAAATGCCGTATTTCGCGCAAAGGGAAAGGTAGCGGTCGAAGCGCTCCATAAAGCCGTCGTGCTCTTCCTTCCAGACGACGTATTCGGGAATCAGGCGCACGGTATTGAAGCCTGTTTTCTGCATGAGCGCCAATTCCGTTTCCGTTGTCTGAAAGCGTTCTTCAAAGCCGAGCGCCTGCCATTGGTCGACGCGATTGGCGCAGTCTGCGCTCATATAGTTACAACCGCGAAGCCAAGGCCGGCTGTCATACCATTCCCATGCTTTTTCTTTGCTCCATCTCATCATCGTTTCCTCCTTGCAATATATTTCATAATTGTATAAACCTGAGTTGCTTACCCTTATTCTAACATATCCTTCATAAAATTTCAATATCCATACGGCGGAAGCCCGTAATTTTTGAATGCATGAATCGTTCGTGAACAGTGTTAGCATAGTTAATTTCTGCTGTCTATGAGTGATATTCTTTGCTTTCGCAAAGAGTGATATTGCCCTTGCGGGCAGTGATATTGTTCGGTTACGCCTCACAGTGATATTCTATTCGCTCTAAAAGCTCGCAACGCTCACACGGTGAGCGGACGAATACCACTCGGCGTAAGCCGAATATCACTGCGTACACAATGCAATTGTGCACAATATCACTCGCCGTAGGCGAATAGAACTGGCGTGATACTCCGTTAAGAGTATCACGCCAATCCTTGGTGGTGTTCGTATTTTTTCGCGAAAAATTATCCGATCATCTTTTTCAGATCCTCTTCGGGCGTGGAGATCGGCGCGATGCCGAATTTTTCTGCAAGGAAAGCGAAAACGCCCGGAGAAACGAACGCGGGAAGAGAAGGACCGAGAAGAATATTGCGGATGCCGAGATGCAGGAGCGTGAGGAGAATGCAGACCGCTTTTTGTTCGTACCACGAAAGAACCATCGAAAGCGGGAGGTCGTTCACGCCGCAACCGAACGCTTCGGCAAGCGCCGCGGCAACCTTGATCGCGCTGTAGGCATCGTTGCACTGTCCCATATCCATGAGGCGGGGCAGTCCGCCGATCGTGCCGAGATCGAGATCGTTGAAGCGGTATTTACCGCAAGCCAAAGTCAGAATGATGCTGTCCGCAGGCGCTTTCTTTACGAATTCTGTGTAATAATTGCGCCCCGTTTTCGCGCCGTCACAGCCGCCGACGAGGAAGAAATGACGGATCGCGCCCGACTTGACCGCCCCGATGATGTTGTCGGCTGCCGAAAGAACGGCGTGATGGGCAAAGCCCGTCATCACCTTTTCACCGCCGTTTATGCCGGTGAAGCGCATATCCGTGGGATAACCGCCGAGCGCAAGCGCCTTTTCGATCACGGGAGTGAAGTCTTTATTTTCACCGATATGGACGATTTCGGGATAGGAAACGACCTCCGTGGTGAATACTCTGTCGGCGTAGCTTGCCTTGGGCGGCATGAGACAGTTGGTCGTAAAGAGAATCGGAGCGGGAATATCGGCAAATTCCTTCTGCTGATTCTGCCACGCCGTGCCGAAATTACCCTTGAGAGGCGCGTGCTTTTTCAGCTCGGGATAGGCGTGAGCCGGCAGCATCTCGCCGTGGGTATAGACGTCGATGCCTTTTCCTTCGGTCTGCTCCAGCAGCTGCTTCAGATCGTAAAGATCGTGTCCCGAAATCACGATGAAGGGTCCCTTTTTGACCGTCAGGCTGACCTCGGTCGGCACGGGATCGCCGTAGGTCTCGGTGTTGGCTTTGTCGAGCATAGCCATACATTTGAGGTTGATCTCGCCGACCTCGAGCACCACGGGGAGAAGCTCATCCATACCGAGATCGTCCATACCGACGGTAAAGAGGGCTTTGATGAAGAAATTGCTGATTTCTTCATCGGTATAGCCGAGAACGGCGGCGTGATAGGCGTAAGCGGCGATGCCGCGAATGCCGAAAAGGATCAGGGATTTGAGAGAGCGGATATCCTCGTCGGCAGTCCAAAGCTTTTGCATATCGTAATTTTCGGTCCTGCCGCAGGAAGCGAGGCAGAAAAAGCAATTGGGTACGAGTCTTTTCTTTTCATCCTCGATGCGGCGGATGAGTGCGGTGACGGTTTCGTTATTGAAATTCACGTTGGTGATGGTGGTAAATAAGCCCTCCAGAATGAGCTTGTGCGTTTCGGCGGTCAAAAGCTCTTCGTTGCCCTCGGTGGCTCTGGCAAGCCCGATGAGCGCGCCGGTCAGACGGTCCTGAAGCTCGGCGGTGTCCGCCTTCTTTCCGCATACGCCCGAAGCGCCCGTACAAGCCTTGCAGCCTGCCGTCTGTTCACATTGAAAACAAAACATTTGTGATCCTCCTGATAATATGATAAATGGTTGATCGAATTCTTGACTGTACGCCTATATTATAGTATAATAAAAGCAATAAATCGGTTGTATTTACAACGGAAAAGAGATTTTTATGAAAAAATATATTTCCATTCTCAAAACAACGAAGCTGTTTGCGGGCGTTTCCGAGGATGAGATCGGCGCTATGCTGTCCTGCCTCGACGCAAGACTTCACGAATATAAAAAAGGAGAATACGTGCTCCGTCAGGGCGAGCATCTGAACCGTATTACGGTGGTCGTTACGGGCGAGCTCCACGTTCAGCGCGACGATTATTGGGGAAACCGCGCCATCGTGAATCGGATCGGCGTGGGCGAAATGTTCGGAGAAGCCTATATCGCGCCCGAAAGCGGCGCGATTCTCAACGACGTGGTCGCGGTCGAGGACAGCACGGTGATCTGCTTTGACGTCAGAAGGATCATCACCGTCTGCTCCTCCGCCTGCCGTTTTCATTCGATGGTCGTGCAGAATCTGTTTTTTGCCGTATCGGAAAAGAACCGAACGCTCGTACAGAAGCTCGGTCATATTTCCAGACGTACCACGAGAGAAAAGCTCATTTCCTATCTCTCCGAGGAAGCAAAAAGGCAGAACAGCCCGAGCTTTGCCATCCCGTTCAACCGCCAGCAGCTCGCCGATTTTCTGTCGGTGGACAGGAGCGCGATGTCCAATGAGCTCTGTAAAATGAGAGACGAGGGACTGCTTACGTTTGAGAAAAATCAATTTCATTTGTTATCGGGAGGCTTGGTATGATACGGGATTTTTTTGAGCGGTATTTTCCGACGGTAATATCCTCGCGCTCCGCTGCGATTTCTTTCGTGATGTGAGAAAATGTTTTGCAAGATCTGCACCAATCGGCATAGAAATCCACAAGAGCTACGCCATTCGCGATCGCGTGATCAAAATTCGTTACATTCAATTTGAGTACAGACATGATAGATCCTCCTTATCGCGTACTTTCATCTTATATATTCCTTTATTGCCTTCGCTTTTTATTGAAATACAGCGCCGCGTGCCGATTCCTTTGCTCATATGATAAAAATCGGAAGCGTATGCTTCCGATGCTTATACAATCGAGTATACGGTTTCGTTGGATGGCTTTGTGATTTTCTGAAAAATATTTTTTTCTCTATGAATTTGAGAAATGTATCCTGTGACTTTTGTCACCGAAAGAAAGGCGGAAAAAACGTATAATAAAAATGAAGAAAGCGATTCACTGAAAATTTCCGATAAAATTTTTCATAAACCTCCAACGAAATGCAGCATTCGTGTGTATAGGTAACAGAGGACGATCCGAAGTGCCACGGAAAGCGCCTTGATCTTATAAAACAAAAACATATTCAGGAGGTAGTAGAAATGAAAATTACGAAAATGATCTGTTTGTTACTTGCTGCGGTTCTTGCCGTCGGCGCGGTGGCATCCTGCGCAAAAATCAATGACGGAAATCACGAAAAAGGCAATGAAGCCTTGACCTACGTCAGCCTTCGTATCAATCCGGAAATCGAACTTATTGCCGATGAAAACGGAAACGTCGTGGCGGCAAACGCTGTCAACGAAGACGGTGAGGTGGTTCTCGCAACCGTGGATCTTGAAGGCAAAAGCATTGAGGAAGCGGGCGCGATCTTCACCGAAACCGCCAATGACCTTGGCTACTTTACACCGGATGGAGAAAAGGATACCGTTTACGTTGACGTTGAAAGCATGGTTGACGGCGCAGAAACGGAGCTGGAGGAAAAACTGAGCAGGAGTATCCGCGATTACTTCAATAACAAGGGCATCAACGGAAAAATTGCTCCCGAAATCCTCGATCAGTACGCTGACAAGGCTGCTGAATGGGGCATCTCCGCGGGGCACGTAAAGCTCGTTATGCGTGTTCTCGATGCGCATCCCGAACTCACCGATGCCGAGGTTCTTGAACTTGGCGTTAAGGATTGGATGAAGCTTCTGAAAGGCAATAAGGGCGAGGAAAAGATCGTCGTAGGTCTGAAAGACGATTACCGCACCGACGTAGAAGCATTGAAGGACGAATACGCAAGACTTTTTGAGCTTTGCACCGAAATCGAAGCGCTTGAAGCACAGCTTGATGGAGAATTGACCGATGAAGAAAAATCTGCAATCGAGGCACAGATCGCGGAAAAGGAAGCGGAGCGGAAGCCTCTTCACGATGCATACAAGGATGAGCTTGACGAATTGCAGGATTTCTATCGCATGATATCCAAGCAAGCGCACAGAAAATACGTGGAGGAATCGGAAAAACGGCAGAATGAACACAAAGGCAAGCAATCCGTGAAGGAGGAAAATACGGAGGCTGTCACATCGTAAACAAAGGAGGATCGGATCAAACCGATGGGAAGCGGCATGACGACTATCATTGAAAATAAAAGGCACAAAGTAGATGACTATTTGACAGAACTCAAGCGGGGCGACAGCTCGGCCTTGGAGCCGTTGTATGAAGAAACGGCAAAGCCGCTTTATTCCCTGTGTTACACGTATACACACAACCGCCACGACAGCGAGGATGCGCTGTCCGAAACCTATTTGACCGTTATCCGCAATATAGGGAAATACAGAGGAGAAAACGGTTTCAATTGGCTTTATACCATAGCAAAAAACGTCTGTCTCAATATGAGGCGAAAGAATGATCGCATTGTTCCCGTGGATTTTGACGACGACGAAGCCGTCAACACGCTTGGACTCGGCGCTGGATCCAATATCATTTAGTTAAGAAAATTCAAAAAAAAGAAAATATAGTGAAGTATAAAAAACGCAGTATTTTTGAAAAAAAGCATGACTAAAAGACAGACGAAAAAGTCTGTCAAAAAAAGTATTGCAAAAGTCAAAGCATTATG
>JAFQOX010000022.1 GCA_017412045.1 Clostridia bacterium | reverse complement strand
GCAAAAATTCCCTTTGAAAAGGGGAACGGTCAACTTTTTCTTTACCTGAAAGAAAAAGTTGCAAAAAGAAGCAGGCAAGCGTGCCTCTTGACCGCTTGCGCCATCAATTGTCCCGTCTGATCTTTTTCTGATTCCGAAAGTGCAGATGCCCGGTAGCTCCGATTGAAGCTATACCCAAAATCAAGAGGTTCGGAAGTATCGGTTCAGCGCTCCGATGGTTTCGATTTGATGGCGCGGGTGCGTATCCAATCGCATCACGCGAACCTTACGGTTCGTGGGAATTTTGCATAGTATGATGGCAAAAAGAATGATTGTTTATACGAATGATTCCGAAAGGCTCGTCTTTCGGGAGAGATCCGCCGTCGAGCAATATACGAAGTCGGAATAAACTACGGTACGGCGGCAACCATCTGCGGCGATTCGCCGCTAAATTTCCGTTTATCTCATCAAAACGGCAATGTGAGATCCGCTTCGCCTTGGGCGAAACGTGATCGTTTGACTTTTTCAAGGTGATCGCTTGCGGAGCAAGCAGTTATCCTGCGGGCGTTGCCCACTTTTTAAATTTGGCGGCGTTGCCCCAATCCGGTACGTTGCAACATCTGAACAGAAAGGAATACGGATCCCATGTTTCACGCTTATCCGTTTTTAGCGGGCTTCGCGCTTGTTGAGTCTTTGACCTCATCTGCGGCGATCGCCGTTTATCTCTTGATTTTGCTCGTTCTCGTCGCGGCGCTTGCCGCCACCCTTCTGATCCGCGATACATCAGCGAAGGCATCTTCGGACACGAAAGCGGATGCCGAGGCGGAAAAAAACGCCGCGCCGACGGAGCGCTTCTGTATGCTCAGCGCGATCGACAGAAAAAAGGGCGATTTCGGTCACACCTCCTACGATCGGAGCGTGACGGCGGAGAGCTTCTGCGAGGACTTCCGCCATTTCGCGGCAAGCAAGCTGAAATTATATTACGATATTGAGGATATCCGCCGCTTCGTGGCGGGGCTCGCGGTATCGAAGCTCGTCATTTTACAGGGTATGTCGGGTACGGGTAAGACCTCTCTGGCGTACGCCTTCGGCGCTTTTACGGATAATCCCGCGGCGGTCATTCCCGTCCAGCCGATGTGGAAGGAGCGCACGGACCTGCTCGGCTATTACAACGAATTTACCAAGCGCTTCAACGAGACGCTTTTACTGCAAAAGATGTACGAGGCGAATCTCAGCCGCGATATGTACGTGACGGTGCTGGATGAAATGAACATCGCGCGCGTGGAATATTATTTTGCGGAATTTCTCTCCCTGCTGGAGCTTCCGAATCCCGAGGAGCGAGAGATCGACGTCGTTTCCGACCGCTGGGAGAACGATCCCGAGCAGCTCAAAAACGGCAGGCTCCGTCTGCCCGACAATATGTGGTTCATCGGCACGGCGAACAACGACGACTCCACCTTCGCGATCTCGGACAAGGTCTACGACCGCGCCATGATCCTGAATCTGGAATCCAAATGCGAGCGTTTCGCGGCGCGTCCGACAGAGAAGAAGCCGATCTCCGCCGCGCAGTTCCGCGCGCTCTTTGAAGCCGCCTCTCTGGAATACGGCGTGAGCCGCCGCAATCGGAAGCGGCTGGAGGAATTCGACCGCTATCTCACGGAGCATTTTCACGTGACCTTCGGCAACCGTATCAGCGGACAGATCCGCAGGTACGTTTCCGCCTACGTCAGCTGCGGCGGCACGGAGCTGTTCGCGCTGGACGATATTCTGGCGAAAAAGGTCATCCGCAAGCTCGAAACGCAGAATCCCGTCTATCTTCGCCACGCCGCAGACGATCTGCTGACCTTCCTCGACGAGCTGTTCGGCGCGGACAAAATGCCCCTCTGTAAAGAGGCGATCCGCCGCTTGCAGAGAAACGCGTGAGAGAGAGATTTACTTTTTGTGAGTTGGAAAGATAAATTCTTGTTTGAAAATCTGTCAACACTCTGAAAACGGAAAGGAAACCGTAGGGGCGAACTGCGTTCGCCCTTATAAAAACACAATCAATTGCATTTTTTACTTCTATTGATTGAATCCGAAACGATTCTCCTTTTGCGGGCGAACACAGTTCGCCCCTACTACCGTGTCCCAACTAAAACTTTGCACATTAAAACAAGAATTCAAAAGGCTCCTTCTGGGAGGGAGCTGGCGCGAAGCGCCTGAGGGAGAGGGCGGTAATAAAGGTTAGAACTTAGATTTGTTTTTGTAAAATCTTAGATTTGTATGCAAACAAATCATCATACGGACTCTGATATGCACGCCGGGCTCCTTCCGTCACGCCTTGAGGCGTGCCACCTTCCTCACGAGGAAGGCTTTTCGGAATGTCAACTTTTAAGTGAGACAACATACTACGGTAACACAAGAGAGTGTGCCGCTAAATTTCCGTTTATCTATTCAAAAAGCAAACGCCGTTGCCTGCGACGGTCAATTTCGGGCTGACGGCGTTGATACGAAATCAAAAAAAGAAAGGCATGATCATCAATGAACCGTTTGGACGTATATTATCGGGCGTTGCGCCAATATCGGAGCGTGACTGCTGTCCGCCATTGCGAAGAATTGCGCGCCGCCGTCGCGAAGGCGGACAGGGACAAGGACGCCCTGACCGTCACGGAGACCATCTGTACCGTCGATGAGGATTGGATCGATGCCATCGAAAAGGGGCTCGGCTTTATCGAGAAGGCGATCGGAGAGGAGAGGCAGTTCATTTATTCCAACGGAGAGGTCCTGCCGATCGAGAAGGTCAAGCGCGTTTCCAAGGAATCCGTGGAGCATCTGTCGCGCCACAGCAATCTGATCACCAAGGAGAAGCGCGGGGAGCACATGATCCCCGACCGCCTTTACAGCGTGGAAAAGCTCAACGATTACGCCGTTTACGAGAACCGCTTCCTTTATACCCTGCTCTGCTATCTGCGCGATTTCATCACGGTGCGCTATGAAAAGATCCTGGCGCTCTCCCTTCGGTACGACGGCGCGCTGAGGCTGAACAAAACGGTCGTTTCCCACGGGCGGCGGCTCACCTACAGCGTGGACCTGCACGACGAGCGGACGGACGATCCCATCCTGAGCGAGCGGAACCCCGCGAAAAAAGCCGTTGACAGAATGGATCTCGCGCTGAAATCCGTGCTCGCCCTTCTTTCCACGCCCCTGATGGAGACCGCGGGAAAGGCGCCCCGCCTGAAGCCGCCGATCACGAAAACGAACGTGCTGAAAATGGACGATCATTTCAAGCACGCCATGGAGCTTTACGAATACGTGCTCGCTTACGACCGCCCCGGCTATACCGTCGAGCGGCGGGAGCGGAATCTCGCGCCCTTCACGGACGCGCTGGCGGACGAGCTTGCCGAATCGTGCGGTATGCTCGCCTTTCTGACTTATGAGCACGGTCTGGGACTGAACGACACGCTGAAAAGGCGCTTCGAGGAAGCGGAGCGCAGAGAAAAGGACGAGAAGCTCGAGCGGCGCGCGCGCCGTCTGGAGCAATGGAAACGGAAATGGGAATCGGGCGAGGCAAGCCCCGCGGAAACCGTCGCGGAATTGGAGAGCGCGGTCCGTCTTTTGCAGGGGGAAAGCCGCGAGCTTCGCGCCGTGAGAAGCCGTCTGACGGAGACGGAGCGGCGTGAGGCGCAGCTGCGGGAGCAGCTCCGCGCGATGACGGAGGAGAACCGCCGTCTGCGCGACCGCCTCGCGGAAACGGAGCGCCTGCACGAGCGGGAACAGGCGCAGATACACGAAGCGTACGGAGAACGGATCGAAAAAAATGCCCGCGCGCTCAAGGAGCAATACGGCGCGGCGCTTCTCGAGGCGGAGAAAAGCCATACCGCCGAGCGCGGACGTCTGGAGCAAGCCCTTCTGGAGTCGGATGCGCTCCGCGAAAGCGAAACGCGCGCCCTGCGGGATGCGCTGGCGGAAAAGGAAGCCGCGCTTGCATCGACCTCTGCCGATCGCGACCGCCTTTCGGCGCTGAATCTGGTCTGCGAAGCGAGAATCAAGACTCTGCGCTCTCAGAACGGGGAGCACTTCGATGAAAACGCCTTCACGGAGCAGGAGGATTTCAACGAGCTGGAGCGGGAATTGCAGGCGTTCGTCCGCTTCTACGACGAGCGCTGGGGGATTGCCAAAAGGGCGATCCGCAGAAAGCTTTTGCGTTACGGCGCGCTCACCCAAAAACAGAAAAAGGATTAAGTCCGAGCGCAAAAGCGGACGCGCCGTTTGTACGACGGCGGGAGATTGCTTCACGTTTTCCTTTGAAAAACGGCGGTTGCTTTTTTGCGAAGCATAATGTGCGGAGGGAGAGACACCTTCAAACAAGAATTTATCTTCAAAAAGAAAATACCGTTGTCTGCCATGCCCTCGACGAAGATTGACGGCATGACCGCGATATCTTCCGCCGCACGGAATATTTGAACGAAATTCAGCGCGTTGCCGCGCACAATATTGAAATTGAGGTGATACGACGTTGTCAAACGCATCGAAACGAATCCATATCCTTTGCGCCCTGATTCTGGGTATGGTGGCGGGAGGACTGATCTTTCTTCTCCTCGCGCCGACGGGGGGCGGCGCGCTCTCCGGACGGACGAAGCTCGTTTTCTCCACGGCAAGCGCGGAGAAGCTGTACGACGGCTTCCCGCTGACGGCTTCCGATTGGGAGATCGAGGGCTCGCTCGCAAAGGGACATACGGCGCAGGTGCAGATCACGGGCTCCCGAAGCGAGGCGGGCGAGAGCGCGAATACCGCCGATCTGAAAATCCTGGACGAATCGGGCGCGGACGTGACCTCTCTGTACGAGATTCAATACCGTTTCGGCGCACTGACCGTTCGTGCGCGCACGGTGACCGTCGTTTCCGGGGATGCCTCCAAGGTCTACGACGGCGTGCCGCTGACGGCGCCCTATTATACGGTCTCCGATGACGGCGACGGTCTCGCGGTCGGTCATAAGGCGCAGCTGACCGTCACGGGAGAGATCACCGAGGTCGGCGCGGCATCCAATACCGTTTCCTCCGCGCGCATCGTCGATACGCTGGGAAACGACGTGACCGACAATTACCGCCTTCTCCTGCGGGAGGGCGTTCTGATCGTCACGGGGAGCGCGCAGGCGCCCGTCGGTCCCGGCGGCGTGAGCATGGACGGCAATTCCGACCTCCTGCCCGCCGCAGGCATGAGCGATGCCGTGCTCTACAGCGTTTACGCCGAGACGGACGGCAAAATCTATCTGAAGGTGCGAAGCTTCGGCAATTATAACGGCAGAGGCTGGGAGGATGCGCCCGCCTATTCCGCGCTTCTGGAGGAGCGGTATTCCGCCGCCTGCCTGACGGGGCTTGCGCTGACCGAGGCGGGACAGCGCGCAAGGACGCTGCGCATCCGATCCTTTTGCGGCAATTACGCTATGCCCTGCTATTTTGATATCGGAAGCGGCGAAGCGCAGACGAGCGACGTCCTTTTTTCGGGCAATACGGACGGCGTTTACGATATTCTGTATTACGACATGGTGAAGGATCCTTCCTCTCTGTATACGCCGTATCTGAATTATGAAAAGGAATACCGTGCGTTCGTCTATGAAAATTATTTGCAGATCGACAACGCTTCCCGCGCCTATATGGAGGCTCTGATCGAGAGGGAAGGCTTTTCCGCCAAGGATCCCGATGCCGTCAGCGCCGTGGCGGCGTACATCCGCGGGGCGGGCGTCTATACGAGAAATTACCCCGCCGCGATGGAGCGCGAGCGCAACGTGGCGATCGCCTTTCTGGAAACGTATCGGCAGGGCGTCTGCCGCCATTACGCTTCCGCCGCGGTGCTTCTCTACCGTGCGCTGGGCATTCCCGCCCGCTATACCGTTGGTGCGCTGGCGGAGACGAAGGCGGGCGAATGGACCGACGTCCGCGCCATCTCCGCGCACGCATGGGTGGAGGTCTATCTTGACGGCGTGGGCTGGATGCAGGTGGAGGTCACGGGCAGCGCCGACGGCGTACACGCGGTCACGGTGAAGCCTGCGGATGCCGCCTATCTCTACGACGGCAAGGGGCACGTCGCGCCCAATACGCTGGTCGGTCTGGAGGAGCTTGAGAAAAACGGATATACCTATCAGGCGCAGATCACGGGTGTTCGCAAGGAATTGGGCGTGACCGAAACCGTGATCACGGACTTGAAGATCTTCAATTCGCTGGGGAAGGACGTCACCTTCCAATTCGACGTCACCCTGCAAACGGGAATCCTTCAGATCTACGCCGATACGGTCGTCGTGAAGAGTGAGAACGAACGGCTGGTTTACGGCGCGCTTCCCTCCGAGCCGAAGGTAAGCTACGAGCTTTCGGAAGGGACGGAAGGCTTGACCGTCACCGCCTCGCGCGAGACGGATCTCGGCGTGGGACGGCAGCAGAATCTCTTCGAGGTCAGACTGCTCGACGCGAGCGGCGCGGACGTGACGGACCTCTACCGGATCGAGCGGCGTTACGGCAGTCTGCTGGTCGAGCCCGCGCAGATCACCTTCAAGGCAGGCGATGCGTCGAAGGTCTACGACGGAGAAGCGCTGACCTGCGGGGAGATCGAGGCGGTCTCGGGCGCTCTGCTCGAGGGACATACCGTAAAAAACTTCGAGGTCTCCGGCTCGCAGAAATCGGTCGGACGCAGTGAGAGCGTGATCACCCACGTCGCCATTCACGACGAAAACGGCAAGAACGTCACCAAAAATTATGCAATTCTTCTTCTGCCCGGCCGTCTGACCGTGACGATGAAGTAAAATACAGGCAAGGATAGTATTTATGCAATACGAAGCTTATCAAAAAAGAATCGGCAAGCTCGCGCGGATCCTTTCGCGGATCGTCCGACGGCTTCCGCTGATCGTTACCGCGCTGGCGGTCGCGCTCACTGCGTCTGCGGCGTATCTGCTCCTGAAGGGCATGGTGCTCGGCACCTCCTGTCCGCCGCAGATGCGCTACGGCGAAGCGGCGGCGTACGAGTCGCGCGTCCTTTTCAGCGGCTTTTCCTACGAGCATTGCGCACAGGGCGAGGACGTCTGGCGGGAGGGAACGCCCGTCACGGCGGGAAAATATCGGGTGCGCGCGGTGTCGGAAAACGCCTTCGGCAAGCCGCGCTTCGGCAAGCCCGTCGAGGTCGAGATCCTGCCGCGGGAGATCACCGTCGGCGTGACCGATACGGCGCTCTTTTACGGCGCGGACTTTTCGCTTTCGGGCGAAACGGCGCAGGGCGACCGCATCGTATGCGAAGCCTTTCAATTCCGCCGTACCTCGTCGGCTTCCGGGGACGGGCTCGCGGCGCAGTACGACGTCACACCCGACGGCTCGCGCCTTTTGATATTAGATGCGCAAGGGCGCGACGTGACGGGCTCCTATCGGATTCTGACGCAGACGGCATCCGTGACGGTCACGAAATTGCGGATCACCGTCACCGTCCCCGATGCCGTGAAAATATACGACGGCGAAAAGTTGACCTCCGAGCGTTTTGAGGTTACGTCGGGCGCGCTCTGCGAGGGGGACCGTCTCGTGGGAAGCTTTACGGATTCCATCACGATGTTCGGCTCCGTAACCAACGCGCCGACCTTCCGCATTTTCAGCGAAACGGGTGAGGACGTGACGGAATATTACGCGCCGGAATACGTTTACGGCAAGCTGACCGTGGAGAAGCGCCCCGTTGCCGTCACGACGGGAAGTCTCTCGGGCGTATACGGCGGAAACGCCTTTTCCGAAAGCTCGTTTACGGTCGATGCGGAGCAAGCGCCGATCGCGGGACATACCGTGCGCGCCGTCGGCGAAGCGCCCTCGTTCACGGAGGCGGGCAATCATCCGAATCTCATGCGCTTTTGCATCACGGACGGTACGGGTAAGGACGTGACGGGCAATTACGAGCTTCTGGTCACGGCGGGCACGGTCGCCATCGCGCCCCGTCCTCTGCGCGTGACGACGGAGAGCAGGGAATGGCAGTACGACGGCAAGCCCCATTCCGCCGACGGCTATACCGCCGACGGACTTCTGAGCGGACACCGTTTCGATATTTTTGACAGCTTTGAGGCGACGGACGTCGGGGAATACGAGAACGAGATCCTTTTCGAGATCCGCGACGGCGCGGGCAAGGACGTCACGAATAATTATGAGATCGTCGGCGATTACGGCGTTTGCAGAATCACCCCATGCCCCGTACGGATCGAAACGAAGAGCATGGAAACGGTCTACGACGGCACCGCGCATTCCTACTACGGCTATACGGCGCACGGCGTGGCGCAGACGCACAACGTACAGATCATCCGCGCCACGGAGGAAACGGAGGCGGGCGTTTATCCCAATCGTATGGAATTCGTCATCCGCGATGCCGCGGGCAGGGACGTCACCTTCAATTATATCCTCTCGGTATCCTACGGCACGCTGACGGTGCTTCCGCGTCCGCTCTATCTGACCACGTACGGCAAAACGTGGACCTACGACGGCGAGGAACATTCCCACCCCTTCTATGACGTGAGCGGTCTGGCGGATACGCACGGCGCGACGGTCGCGGCTTCCGCTTCCGCCGTCCGCGCGGGCGAGGTCCCGAACGTGATCGAAATGAAGGTCTTTGATCAGGCGGGCGCGGACGTGAGCAAAAATTACGTGACCGTTCCCACCTACGGCACGCTGAGGATCGAGCCGCGTCCCGTCACGGCGCGGACCTTCAGCGGGAAGTGGACGTACGACAGTATGCCGCACGGCATCCTCGGCTACGACGTGATTTCGGAGAACGGTCTTGCGGACGGGGATTTTCTGAAGATCGAAAGCGCCGTTACCGTCACGGACGTCGGGACGGTACGCAACGTGCCGACGCGTTTCACGGTCGTCGGCGCGGACGGCTCGGACGTGAGCGCCGACTATGCGGTTTTGTGGGAATACGGAACGCTGGAGATCACGCCGCGTCCGATCTCTCTCAAGCCCGCGGACCGAGCCAAGCTTTACGACGGCGCGCCTCTGCGCGCGGATGCGTGGGAATACGCAGGGGACAGCGAAAAGGGCATCGTTCCGTGGCATACCGCCGCGCTGACCTATACGGGCGAACGAACGGAGATCGGCGAGAGCGAATCCGCCGTCGTCTCCGTTCGGATCACGGACGGGGATGCGGACGTGACTGCCAATTACGCGATCACGGCGGGAAAAGGCAGGCTGACCGTCTACGGCGAGGGCGATGCCCCCGTCGGAGAGGACGGAAGCGGCAACGGCGCTCCTGCGGACGACGGCTTTCTGGATCTCCGCGCCGACCTGTCTGCTGATGAAACTCAAATTCTCGGCGAGGTCATGACGGAGACGTCGGGCGCGCTCTATCTTCGAAAGCGTTCCTACGGCGATTACCTGAAGGGCATCTGGACGCCCGGACCCGCATACGAGAGGCTTTTGCCGGACGGCGATCCTTATAGCTTCCTGGCATCCGCGGCGTTGGCGGCAAGCGGGCTTCCCGCGCGGCAGATCTCCTTCCGCGGTATGCGCGAGAGCCTCCTTCCCACCTATCCCGCGCTCGGCGCGATGGGCGGAGAGGGACCGAAGGACGACGTTTCCGCGGGAAAGCTCCCCGAGGCGTACGCGCTCCCGTATTACGCGCCTTCCGCTTATCCGAATCCCGACGGATTGGTCGGCAGACTCGGGGCGTACGGAGTGTACGAAGCCATGTACGCGCACGAGGTTTCCCAAAATTATCTTTTCGTGGACGGCGAAACGCGGGCGTATCTGGAGGGCGTGATCCGTGAGGAGGGCTACAGCCCTTCCGATCCCTACGTGATCAAAAAGATCGCGCTCTACGTCCGCAACGCGGCGGAATACCGCTTGGATTACGACCGCGCGATGGACGGCGAGGAAAATATCGTCGTTGCCTTTCTGGAGCAGTATCGGCAGGGTGATTGCCGACACTTCGCTTCCGCGGCGGTTCTGCTCTACCGCGCGCTCGGCATTCCCGCGCGATACGTCGAGGGCTACCGCGTGCAGGCGGCAGCGGACGGATACGTGCCGATCACGGGCGCGGATGCGCACGCATGGGCAGAGGTCTATATCGACGGCGTGGGCTGGATGCAGGTCGAGGTCACGGAGGGCGCGAAAGCGGGAGACGGAGACGAAAAGCCCGCGGAATCCAAGGACAAGGCGCTGCTCTCCATCGAGCCGAATTATAAAAGCAAGGTCTTTGACGGCGAAGCGCTGACGCCTGCGGCGGACGATCTCAAGGGAAATCCGCTCTTCGCGGCTCTGCTCGCCGAGGGCTATACCTACCGCGCGACGGTATCGGGCTCGCAAACGGAGGTCGGACAGAGCGCAAGCGTGATCGAAAGCTTCCGTCTTTTCGACGCGAACGGCAGAGACGTCACCGCCTCGTACCAAATCGAGCTTGGCGAAGGATTGCTCAAGGTCTTTCCCGCGGAAAAATCCATCGCGCGCGTATATCTCTACGAACTGCAAAAATATTACGACGGCGCGCCGTTCTCCTTTACGCAGGACGATTACGCCGTGGTTTCGATCGAGGAAGGCGCGGAGCTTTCCTTGACGGCGCAGATCAGCCTGACCGACGCGGGCGCGCTCTCCCTTTCCGATCTCAACGGAGAGATCGGCAGTTATCTCCGTTACCGCGTCGTGAAGGACGGTGCGGACGTGACGGAGCGCTTCCTCGTTGAATTCGTGGAGATCGAGGGATGCGGTCCCTCGTATATGCCGATCCGCATCGAACGCAGAGCGCTTGCGCTCACGGCGGGCAGCGCGACCAAAATGTACGACGGCGAGGCACTGCGGTGCGGCGACGTGCTGGTTTCCTTCGGCTCTCTCGCGCAGGGGCATCGGGTCGAAGCCCGTACCGAGGGCTCGCTGACCGAGATCGGCAAGGAGGAAAACAAGATCGTTTCCGTGAAGATCCGCGACGAAAACGGCGCGGACATTACTCGCAATTACAGCATTTCCCTGCATGCGGGAACGCTGACGGTCACCGCGCCCGAAAGCGCCGTATCCTGAATGATGAGAAAGAAGCTCCCGCAAGCCGTAAGCACGGCGCGGGAGCTTCTTTTTTCGGAGATGGGAACGATACATGATTGTTTACAATTCTGTCTGTTGATGCAATTCGGATTTATCTTGTAGGGACCGGCGTCCTCGACGGTCCATGAATACAAACAAAATTTACATTTCACATTTGTAAGATAATTCATATTCAAAAATCTTAAAGCAAAAAGAATGTTTTTGTTCTGGAAACAGACAGGGATTTTTATCAAATGATTCCCTTTTACAAAGGGGAAACGATCAACTTTTTCTTTGTTTGAAAGAAAAAGTTGCAAAAAGAAGCAAACAAACGTGCCGTTTGATCGCTGGTGCATATGGGAATTGTATACCGCAAAGCCCACTCGCTCTGCG
>JAFQOX010000021.1 GCA_017412045.1 Clostridia bacterium | reverse complement strand
TTCTACGGGGCAATTTCTATAGAACACCTCATCCACCTCTCAACTGCGTTGAGAGGTCCCCCTTCTCCCACTGGAGAAGGCTTTTAACCCTATATCAAGATTTCCTTTTTTGGAAAAATAAGGTTTCATGCGTGAGCCCTGTCACGCTTTTGAAATCCCCTTGACATAATCCGTTTCTTATATTATAATGAACATACAGTCGTTTCGAAAGATCATGTTCGATCCGTTCTGAATTTTTGGAGGTAATTACGCATGAAAAAAGTTCTCGCTCTTCTTCTCGCGCTCTCTTTGGTTTTCGTTCTTGTTTCCTGCAACAAAAAGCTTTCCGGTACGTATGTGAATGACGGACTCGTCAGTGACATCACTTACGAATTCAAGGGAAATAAGGTTACGGTGACCGACAGCACGATCCTCGGTGACGTTACCTATTCCGGCAAATACAAAATCACGAAAAACAAGGATAAGGGTTTGCAGATCCAATTTATATTTGAGGATGAGCATGCCGAGGTATACAACAAAACCTGCACCTTTGAGGAAACCGAAGACGGATTCAAGCTCAACGGTCTCCCCTACGTAAAAAAATAATTGATCTCAATTTTTACTTTCCCTTTTCAGGGAAAGTTTTTTTATTTCTTATATAAATTGATGTTGCATCCTTCAAATACAAAATTTTCTTCAAAAAAATTTCATATATCCCACAAGGGTTTTTTACTTGACATTAACGCTATCTTATATTATAATATATAAAGTATATTACATTTTTTTCAAAAATCTTGTGATATATGTAAAATTTAAAATGAAAAATACAAAAAAAGAAAAAGGAGGTGCTCCATTAAGCCATGGATACTATAATTATTCCAATTATTTGTATCATTTTCAGTCTTGCGCTCGGTCTGATCGGCGGTTTTTTGTTCGGAAACAAAAACGGCTTCAAGAAGGGTTATCAGAACCGTCTGGAGATCGGTGAGCAAGCCATCGGCTCTGCTGAAAAAGAAGCGGAACGTATCATTTCGGAAGCGACCCAAAAGGGCGAATCGAAATACAAAGAAATGATCGTCGAAGCCAAAGAGGACATTTTGAAGGCAAAGACTGAAGCCGAAAGAGAAAACAAAGAACGCCGCCAGGAAATTCTCCGTCTTGAAAACAAAGCCCTCGCAAAAGAGGAAACTTTGGAAAAGAAGATCGAAAATTTCGAACGCAAAGACGAACAGCTGAACAAAAAAATTCGTGAAAACGAAAAGCTTCAGGAAGAAATCGAGCAAATCAAGGCGCAGCAGCTCGAAAAATTGGAACAGATCAGCGGATATACCGCCGAATCCGCAAAAGCGGAGCTTGTTTCCAAGATCGAAACGGAAGCCAAAAGAGAAGCCGCTGTCAAAATGACGCAGATCGAAGCCGAGCTCAGAGATACCGCCGATGAGAAAGCAAAGAAGCTGATCACCGAAGCGATCCAGAAGCTCGCATCCTCTCACGTTTCCGAAACGACCGTTTCCGTCGTTCCTCTCCCCAGCGAAGAAATGAAGGGCCGTATCATCGGACGCGAGGGCAGAAATATCCACAAGATTGAAACCCTTACCGGCGTCGATCTGATCATCGACGACACGCCCGAAGCCATCACGCTCTCCTGCTTTGATCCCATCCGCCGTGAAATTGCAAGAATCGTGCTTGAAAAGCTGATCTCTGACGGACGCATCCATCCCTCCAGAATCGAAGAAACCTTTGAAAAGGCACAGAAGGAAGTCGATCTCAGCATCAAGCAGGCAGGTGAAAAGGCAGCCTTTGACACCTTCGTCAACGGTCTCCATCCCGATCTCGTCCGTCTGCTCGGCAGACTGAAATACCGTACCAGCTACGGTCAGAACGTCCTTGACCACTCTATGGAGGTTGCTTACCTCGCAGGCGCGATGGCAAGCGAGCTCGGACTCGACAGCACGCTCGCAAGACGCGCAGGTCTGCTCCATGATATCGGTAAGGCGTTGACACACGAGGTGGAAGGCTCTCACATCCAGCTCGGTGTGGAAATAGCACGTAAATTCAAAGAAAACAAAGACGTCATTCACGCCATTGAAGCGCACCACGGAGACGTGGAAGCGAAAAACATCATTGCGATCCTCGTTCAGGCAGCCGACGCCATCTCCGCAGCGAGACCCGGCGCGCGCAGAGAAGACCTTGACAGCTACATCAAACGTCTTCAGAAGCTGGAAGAAATCGCAAACAGTTTTGACGGTGTCGAAAAATCCTATGCGATTCAGGCAGGCCGCGAAATCCGCGTCATCGTCAAGCCCGAACAGGTCGTCGATGCGGAAATCGTCATCATTGCGCACGATATCGCAAAGAAAATTGAATCCGAGCTCGAATATCCGGGTCAGATCAAGGTTCAGGTCATCCGCGAAAGCCGCGCGTTTGAATACGCAAAATAATTTTATATAGATTTTAATATAGATTGTTAAAATTGAAAATTTCGGGCATTCCGAGAATATATAAAATGAATCTAAAAACTCCGATACGATTTTTCGTATCGGAGTTTTTTCAGCTTGTCGATAAAGTCAGTTAAAAAATTCAGTTTCGTCAATTTCGCTAAAAGATGAGATGCTAAAAAGCCTTCCTCCGGGAGGAAGGTGCCGAGTTTACGAGGCGGAAGGAGCCCGCGTCACTTAAAATTTTGATC
>JAFQOX010000020.1 GCA_017412045.1 Clostridia bacterium | reverse complement strand
GCTCCCCGAATAGCCGACGGCGTCCGAAACCGTGCCGGCGGTTTCGGCAAGCAATATCGTACTCTGATTTGCCTTGCAAATCAGAGTGCATTTGCGCAGAGTCCGGCGGGATTCGCGGTATACAGCTCCCATACGCACAAGCGGTCCAGCGGCACGCTGGTTTACTTCTTTTTGGTACTTTTTCTTTTAAAGAAAGAAAAAGTACACCGTTCCCCCTTATCAAAGGGAAATATTTTATAAAAAGTCCCGTCTATTTACAGAGCCAAAATATTCTTTTTGCTTTAAGATTTCCGAATATGAAAAATCTTATCTTTTTCAATCATCCCGCCGGTCTGTGAAAAAACGTGAAAAAGCAGAAAAATTTTCTGAAAATCCCGCAAAACCGCGGGGAGGGGGGATTTTAGTCCGTTCCGATTTTATGATATAATCAGATCAGAAACCGAAAGGAGGAACGGTATGAAGGAAACCGCGTTGAAAAAAAGAGCGGTCGGCAGGCAATACTGCCGACCGCCCTGAAGTTTTTACCCGAAAACGAACATCTGTTTTTTTGCTACGAAAAAGAAAGGAGAATCATGAAGCTTACCTTATTTCAAAACAAAAAAGGGCTGATCCACGGCGCAGATCCCAAGCGGATGCACAGTGACCGCTCCGGCATCCTCACCGTTGGACAGGCTCAAATCCCGCTTACGGCGGGCGCGGAGCAGACGATGCCCATGCTTTTTCAGGGCTGTACGGGCGAATATCCCGCTTCGTTCGTGACGGAAAACGGCGAACGGTACACGCTCGCCACGGTCACGGTACGCGGCGGATGGATCCGACCGCCCTCGCCCGCCGAGGCAGAGCTGGCGGAGCTTCGCTTCCGTCTGGAGCGCGCGGAAGAGAGGATCGACGGACTCAGCCGTCTTTTCGATACCAACGCGCTCAATTTTTTGATTGACGAAAGGAGAAATACGAAATGAAAAAAATTCTAACGTTTACGCTCTGCGTTTTGCTCGTTTGTCTGATCCCCGTTTCCGTGTGCGCGGCGGACGGGACCGAGGCAGCCGCAGAGATCGCATCGACCGAAAACGCCGCGGAGTTGATTTCGGTCAAATTTGAGGAATGGGTGCTTCCTCACCTGGAGGAGATCTCCGTCGTGATCACGCTGATCTTTTCCCTTTTCTACCAGATGCGGAAGCATACGCTGCTTTCCCGCTCCATCGGTACGATGAACAACAACGCCGTTTCGATCGCCGAAGAAAATTCGAGCATGATGTCCCGCGCGCTGACGGGCATGGAGAACGCTTCTCTGGCGGTGACGGCGTACGACGAAAGGATCGCCGCTCTGCTGGACGCCTTCCGTTCGACGGCGGAGGACAAGGAAAGGCTGGAGCGGGAGCTTGCGGAGATCAAGGGCTATCTGCAAACCGCCGCGGAAGCCAATCTTGAATTTTCCAACGAGCTCGCCGAGCTTCTAAGCCTCGCGAACATCCCCAATTTCAAAAAGGAGGAGATCGGCGCGCGCCACCTTGCCGCCGTCCGTGCCATCAGAAGCACCGAGCATATCGGCGCAGACGCGGAGGAGGTGAGCGACCGTGTCGGAGAAGAAGCGTAAAATCAAATATTGGTGCTGTAAGCTCGCGAGCGTTCTCGTTTCCTGCGGAATGCCGATCTTTGCGGTCTGCGAGCATTTCCCGCTCTGGCGGGCTTCCAGCGGCGTTTCGCGCTCCCTCGGCGCGGGCGGTATCCTCTGCCTCGTGATCCTCGCCGTCGTTTTCAGACGGTCGGTGTTCGCTTTTCTGCGCGACCGCCTGCATCTCCGTCACGCGCCGCCGC
The DNA here is from genome assembly GCA_017412045.1 of Clostridia bacterium. Lineage (GTDB taxonomy): Bacteria > Bacillota > Clostridia > Oscillospirales > CAG-272 > QALR01. The sequence goes on along the minus strand of JAFQOX010000020.1, from coordinate 2,431 downwards.
TGGCGGTCTGGCTGATCCTGCTGACCGTCGCCTACGTTCTGCGCTATCTCACGCTTTTTATCGGAGATCTGACCACGGTTTTCTGGTTCGGTCTCGTCGGCTGCGCGGTCGGTACGCTCCTGACCTTTATCGCTGAAAGCCGATACGGAAAGCACGGGGAGGACAGCCATGCGTGACCTGGAGAAGATCGAAATGCACGGCGGCAGAGCGGAGGAATTTCAGAAGCGTTACAACGAGAGATCCAAGGGGCTTGCCAATATCATCGGCAAAAATCTCACGCTGTTTCTCTGTCTGCTCCTGCCCTTTCTGCTCATCGGCTTCATCTGGACGGAGTTCGGCGCCGTCGAGATCGGACCGAAGCTTCTCTCGGACGGCGTTCTGACGGTCTCGCTCTTCGTCGTGGGCGAGGTCATGATGACGCGGCTCGGCGCGGACGGCGGAAAGCTCGACGCGGAATATATCGGCGCCAAGAGTGATTACGAGGCGCTCGTCGTCAGAGCGGGCGAGGTCGGCGCGCTTCTGATGGGCATCTTCTGCGATTGGCAGATTGATCTGGAAATGAAGCAAGCCGTCCGTTCCCGCCTCCGCGCGCTTCGCATGACGGAGCAAACGTGGAACGAGATCAAGGACTTGCCCGCCGATGCGCTCGTGCGCAGATACGGCAGAGCCAAGGCGCGGAAGCTGATGGAGATCCGAACGCTGAAGCCGATCGAGCTCAACGAAGCGATCCTTCTGTACGACGGCGGCGCGCTCGGCAGAGGGGGCGTCCCCGTATCGGCGGAGGAATATCTGCGCAATCGAGTGCATTTCATCAAAACGCTGGCGGCGTGTCTTTTCACGGGACTGCTCACCGTGACCGTCGCCGTCACGCTGACCTCGGATATTACGTTTGCCCGCGTGATCTATACGGTATTCAAGCTCGTCATGCTCGTTTTCCGCATGGCGAAGGGCTACGACCGCGGCGCGAGGGCTTATAATACCGTCGAGGTCAGACAGTATCGCGCCAAATCCAATTATCTGCGCGCCTATATCGGATTCGTTACGGACGGGCTCTATCGGAAGCTCGGAGATCAATACGGAGATCCCGAAAGCTTTATCGGAGATCCGCTTACGTCCCGTGAGCGGGAGACGTAAACGCGCAAAAGCAAGAAAAAAGGCTCCCTGCATTCAGTGAATGGAATGCAGGGAGCCTTTTTTCGTTTTAAAATGCGCATGGATAAAGTGGACGATGGAATCACCGGCGAAGGAAATTCCTTGACGTATCAATCCCCGTACGCACAGCCAACAAGTTGGCTGTTGCACTTTCGCAAGCGAAAGTGGGATAAGGTAGCAAAGAAGCCTGCAGAAAAGCCCGCTCCTGCATATCAATACCCGTACGGGATAAGGTAGCATCCGGAATCACAGTCGGCTGCCGTCGAATGGATTGACGGATATATCGAGTATCAATCCCCGTACGGGATAAGGTAGAAAGTAATTATTGAAGAACTCGGAGAGGTGCTTAAGAGTATCAATCCCCGTACGGGATAAGGTAGGCGGAAAAGCTCGCGCCTGTGGCGAAACCCGCACCTGGTATCAATCCCCGTACGGGATAAGGTAGGTTGAAAAGAGAGGAAAAAAACTTCTATATGGGTATCAATCCCCGTACGGGATAAGGTAGTTCAAGGGCGTTTTCGCTTTGATCGTACTCGACGAGTATCAATCCCCGTACGGGATAAGGTAGGTGGCAAGGAAATCGAGTGTTTTACGACACGTTGTATCAATCCCCGTACGGGATAAGGTAGATGTATAAATGAAATTAGTATTAAACAACGGAGAGGAGTATCAATCCCCGTACGGGATAAGGTAGAGATTTCCCGAACGGGAAAACGGTATCGTTTGAGTATCAATCCCCGTACGGGATAAGGTAGAACAACATTTTGTGTTCTCCTACATTATACACCGTAGCGCTTGTTTTGTCAAGTGTAAATTTTGAAAAAATGATCGAAAATATACCGTGAATCGCTCGGAGTTGTTTCGTTTTCGAACAACGGTCACTATATGATTCTTGCATTAAAAAATCAAATTCACGTTATATCGGTTTCATCTTACATCATAGATATACAAAAAACAAAGACGGCGATCCGGATTTCGTCAGAGTAACCATATTTTTATCGGTCATTTGCGCAAAATGACCTTGCTTTTACCTGTGAGTTGGAACGGTAAATGATTGTTTACGGTTGTTTAAGCAAGTGATACCAAAAGGCTCCCGTTGTGCACATTCAATTGCATTGAATGTAGGGAGCTGTCACCGGACAGCGAAGCTTGCTTCGCTGTAGTGACTGAGGGATTGTTTTCCATAAATTTTGCTAAAAAACAATCCTTCCATCTCTAAACGCAGTTTAGAGGTCCCCCTCCCTACATTGAGCGTGCTCAATGTGCACAAGGGAGGCTT
>JAFQOX010000019.1 GCA_017412045.1 Clostridia bacterium | reverse complement strand
GCTTTGCGGGGTATCGCGGTGTGAAAATAACCATTTAGGCTATTTTCACTTGCTCACAATTTGATGGCGCGGGTGCGTCTCCGATCTCATCACGCGAACCTTACGGTTCGTGGGAATTTTGCATGGTATAGTGGGAAAAAGAATGATTCCGGAGGGCTGTCCTTTGGGAGAGATCCGCCGTCGAGCAGTATACGAAGTCGTAATAAACTACGATACGGCGGCAACCATCCGCGGCGATTCGCCGCTAAATTTCCGTTTATCTCATTCAAAAGTAAGTGCCGATGCCTTGAAAAAATCACGTATTTTTATTGACAACCGCGCGCGGGCGTGATATAATAACGGATAGAGGCAGACAGCTAGCCGGGCTTACTTTTCTTTATGAGATAATCCGGGGGTCGTGGGTTCGAATCCCACCTTCGCCGTCGGTCGGCGGATCGGGGGCGATAGTAGCGCAGAGGTAGCGCACCGGAATTTAAGATTAGTCTGACGATATCGTCTGCTCTCTCTCTGTAAAATCAAAAACCGAGTTTCTTGCGCGAATTTGCAGGGCCTCGTTTGAAAAACAGTATTTTTGAGATACGCTTTTTTTTCAAACCGAGCCCGACGCAAAACCGCGCATAATTTTTATTTTCGAGGAGGTATGAACGGTATATGTTAAACGAAAAATATCTCAGATTTCTATTTCAAAAGGATGTTCTGGTCAGCGAGCAGCCGAGCGAAAATGCGTTCGCCGTATGCTTTGCGCTTGCCAAAAAATTCAGCATCCGTATTACGGAGGGTATGCAGTACGCGCACGAGGATCTGATCTCCTTTGCCGAGGATATGCTCGGACGGTACGTGCCGCCTTCGTTTTACCGCAATTTTCCTCATTCCGTCAAGGAGCTGACGGAGGATCAGCTTCTGTTTGATCAGCTCTTCCATTATATCGTGACCTACGGATTCGGCAATTTCTCCGAGCCGGGCTATTCTCTTTTCGAGAAGGATTTCGAGCGTCTCGCCTTCAATGAGGAAACGGAGGTCAAGGACTTCGTGATCCTGACCGAGGAGCAGGCGATCGTGCGCTTGCGGGAATGCGTGGAGGATATGCTGAAAAATACGCGCCCTCTCAATAACGTCCAATACGATATTCTCCGCTCCTTCATTGAGGATTTCGGCTACGAGGTACGGACCTGCGCCTCCAAGGATACGGCGATCCGTCTGCTTTTCGATCTGCGAAGGAGCGCATACGCGGAATTTCTCTCGCTGTCCGACGTCATCAAGCTTACGGACCGACTGAACGCCGAGGTTTACCGTAACGAAAATCTCAAAAAGCTGAATCTGCGCAACTGCGACCGCAAGTTTATCACCGCGGTCATCGACCTGATTTTCGAGAAGGGGCATCGGAACGTGCGCGAATGCTTTGAAAAGAAGGCGCTATGGTGTGGCTTGCTGCATCACATCCACTATCAGCCGAAATGCCCCGAGGCGGAGAAATTCGTTTCTCTCATGCGCGGCAAGACGAACGAATCCGTCTACGCCGAGTTTGAGCGCGCGATGGCGGCGCGTGACATCGAAGCCGCCGTTACCTGTCTGCGCCGCGGCAAGGGCTCGGGCGCGCTTCTCCGTCAGCTCAATTATATCGTCAGCCGCTGTAAGGACGAGAAGGAGCTCGCCGCCGTGATGGATTCCATCGAAACGAGGAACGCCATCGTGGTGATCCAGCTCATCATGGAGTACGCAAGCTACGAGGCGGACACCGCCCGCACCTTCACGTTCACGCGGTACAACCGCCTGCGCGTACATAAGGAAACGCCCGAGGAGCAGGAAAGAAGAAAGAGCCTGCTTTCGCCCGAGCAGGTGGAGATGCTGCTCTCCGCCATGCGCCAACAGCTGAAAAGGATTCTCGCGGGCAAGCTCGGCAAGGTCTATATTTCTCCCGCCATGTATCGGATCGCGCTTCCGCTGGAGGAAAACACGACGAACGGCGGCTTCGGCGTTCTGCCCAAGGGCTCCAGAATCCCCCTCGTTTCCAAGGGCAAAAAGATCCGCGCCTTTACGTATTGGAAAGAGGTGGACGACATCGACCTGAGCGCCATCGGTCTGGACGCGGACGGCGTGCAAACGGAATTTTCGTGGCGGACGATGTACCGGAATCAGACGGACGGTCTGCTCTTCTCGGGCGACCAGACCTCGGGCTATCACGGCGGCTCCGAATATTTCGATCTTGATATTCCGTATTTCCGGAAGCATTATCCGAAAATCAAATATCTGATTTTCTGTGATAACGTATATTCCTTCAAAAACTTCAACGAATGCGTCTGCAAGGCGGGCTTCATGATCCGCGACAGACAGGATACGGGCGAGGTTTTCCAGCCGGAAACCGTCCGCTCCTCGTTCACCGTCGACTGCGAAAGCACGTTTGCGTATCTTTTCGGCATCGATATTGACCGCAACGAATTCGTATGGCTGAATACGGCGCGCGAAAGCGAAATGCACGTCGCCGGGCAGACGGATGTCAGCTTCCTGTCCTACTATTTCAAAGCGGCATCCATCATGAACGTGGGAATGCTCTTTGAAATGCTCGCGTCCGAGCTGACGGATTCCCCCGAGGAAGCGGACGTCGTCGTATCGGACGAAGCGCTCGAAACGAGAGAGGATGCGCAGAAGATCCGCTCCTGCGACTTTGAAAAGATCATGTCCCTGATCCAAGCGTAAGCCGAAAGCGGCGAGGG
>JAFQOX010000018.1 GCA_017412045.1 Clostridia bacterium | reverse complement strand
TGCATTTGAAAATTGCACGAAGTTGAAGACCGTTACGATCGGCAACGGTCTGGAAATGATTGATTCAGAGACCTTCCGCGGATGTACGGCACTGACAACCGTGACCATCGGCGACGGAGTTACCAACATCGGCGATCTTGCCTTTGAAGGTTGCATAGCGCTGACGACAGTGACGATGGGCAAGAACGTGGCAACGATCAGTCAAGGCGCCTTTGCAAATTGCACCGTTCTCATTTCCCTCACCTTTACCAGCACAATGGAACAGTGGAATCGTTTTTCCTTTGGCACAAACTGGCGCAAAGGCGTCCCCGCAACCAAGGTCATCTGCTCCGACGGCGAGGTGGCTCTCGGTTAAATCCCTTCATCATTTACGCAACAAACCATATTTTCAGCAAAAAAGTCACTCTCACGAGTGGCTTTTTTGCTTTCTGCGTGGTATAATAAAAGCAACAAGATCACGAAAAATATAATAAAGAAAGGATTTCGTATGAAGAAAAATCAATTCGTCAAGCTGAAAACGCCGTTTGAAAACGACGGCGAATCCTGGGATATTTATCCCCGTCCGCAGATGGCGCGCGATTCCTACCTTTCCCTTTGCGGAGAATGGGAGCTTTTTCGTCGGAAGGAGAAAGATCAAAAGGATGCCTTTGTCGGAAAAATCAAAGTGCCGTTTCCGCCGGAATCAAGGCTTTCGGGCATAGAACAAACGATCGAAGCGCGCGAAAGCTTTACCTACAAAAAAACGTTTTCCGTCTCCTCGGATTTTCTGAACGAAAAAACGCTTTTACACTTCGGCGCGGTCGATCAGGTCGCATCGGTCACCTTCAACGGTGTGCTTCTCGGCGAGCATACCGGCGGCTATCTGCCCTTTTCCTTTGACGTGACGCCATGCATCCGCGTTGGAGAAAACACGCTGGTCGTAAGAGTTTGGGATCCGCTTGACACGGAAATTCCCTACGGTAAGCAACGAAAAAAGCGCGGCGGTATGTGGTATACGCCCATCAGTGGCATCTGGCAGAACGTATGGCTGGAAAGCGTTCCGCAAAACGCGTTTTCCGCGCTCCGTCTGACGCCGAGCTTGCAGGATATCACCCTTGAGGTCGAGGGCGGTGAAAACGAAAAAACGCTCGTCATCGAAACGCCGAGCGGCGCGCTCAAGCATACCTTCGTCGGCGGCAAAACGACCGTCCGTATCGAAAATCCGCAGCTCTGGTCGCCGGAATCGCCTCATCTTTATCATTTTACGCTCACGGACGGCAAGGACACGGTGCGCTCTTATTTTGCATTGAGAACCATCGGCGTCACCAACGTAAACGGAAAAAAATATCTCGCGCTCAACGGGAAGCCGTACTTCTTCCACGGCCTGCTCGATCAGGGCTATTTCAGCGACGGCATTTATCTGCCCGCCTCCCCCGAGGGCTTCCGCTACGATATCCGCACGATGAAATCGCTCGGCTTCAATACCCTGCGCAAGCACATCAAGATCGAGTCCGATATTTTCTATTACGAATGCGATAAGCAGGGCATGATCGTCTTTCAGGATATGGTCAACAGCGGAAAATATTCCTTCCTCCTTGACACCGCTCTGCCGACCGTAGGCATGAAAAAGGGAATCTCCCATCGGGCGACCCATCGCCGTAAGCAGCTTTTTGAAAGATCCTGCGAGGAAACGCTCCGTTTGCTTTACAATCACCCCTGCGTATGCTATTATACCATTTTCAACGAGGGCTGGGGACAGTACGATGCCGATCGGCTTTACGAAGCGTGCAAGGGCATCGATCCTTCCCGTATCTTCGACAGCACCTCCGGCTGGTTCGAGGAGAAAAAAAGCGACGTGAAAAGCGAGCACGTCTATTTCAAAAAGCTCGATCTGAAGGAGAGCGAACGCCCGCTCGTTCTCTCGGAATTCGGCGGCTATTCCCTCAAGATCACAGATCATTCCTTCAACCTCGGCAACACCTACGGCTATCGCTTCTTCCACGACGAAGAAGCCTTCACGAGCGCGCTCGAGGCGCTCTATACGGAGGAAATCGTGCCCATGATCGAGAGAGGTCTTTGCGCCTCGATCCTCACGCAGGTCAGCGACGTCGAGGACGAAACGAACGGACTTCTGACCTACGACAGACAGGTATTGAAGATCGATGCCGAGCGAATGCGCAAAATTTCGACGGCGGTTTTCACCGCATTTGTGAAAAAAACGACGGGCTAAAGCCGTTTCATCTTTATGCAAAACGCCGCTTTTTCGGCGTTTTCTTCATAAATATTTACCATCTATTGTGTCTTTATGTGCATATTTATCGAAGTTTTTACAATATCTTGACAAAGAATTTTCTTTGATATATAATAAAAATATAAAGAGATTTACGATTCATCGTCAGATAAATACGATTGATTAAAAGGAGGACTATCTCATGGAACACAATCATTGGAATGGCTTTAAAGCAGGCGCATGGCAAAACGAAATCAACGTGCGCGACTTTATCCAGAATAACTACACGGAATACACCGGCGATTCCGATTTCCTGTCCGAGGCAACTCCCCGCACCAGAAATCTGATGGCTAAGCTCCAGGCGCTTTTTGCTGAAGAAAGAAAAAAGGGCGGCGTACTCGACGTCGATACCACGACCGCTTCCTCTCTGCTGAACTACGCGCCCGGCTATATTGATAAAGAGAACGAAATCATCGTCGGCTTGCAGACCGACAGCCCGCTCAAAAGAGGCGTCAATCCCTTCGGCGGTATGCGTATGGCAAAGCAGGCTTGCGAAGCCTACGGTTATAAGCTCAGCGAAAAGGTACAGAGCGAATTCCGCTACCGTACCACTCACAACGACGGCGTATTCCGCGCATACACCTCTGAAATGCGCGCCGCCCGCAAATGCCACGTCATCACGGGTCTGCCCGACGCGTACGGACGAGGCAGAATCATCGGCGACTACCGCCGCGTCGCTCTGTACGGCGTTGACCGTTTGATCGAAGAAAAGAAGAAAGACAAGGCAAAGCTGGCAAAGGGCAATTTTGACGTAGAGCGCGTCCGTCTGGACGAGGAGCTCTTCCAGCAGATCACCTTCCTCGGCTATCTGAAGGAAATGGCTGCGATGTACGGCTACGATATCAGCGTTCCCGCCGCAAACGCGCGCGAAGCGATCCAGTGGACCTATTTCGCATACCTCGGCTCCATCAAGGAGCAGAACGGCGCCGCTATGTCCCTCGGACGCGTCAGCACCTTCTTTGATATTTACATCGAGCGTGACTTCAGAAACGGCACGCTGACCGAAGCGGAAGCACAGGAGCTCATGGACGACTTCGTTATGAAGCTCCGCGCCGCGCGCCACCTCCGCACCCCCGAATACAACGAGCTCTTCGGCGGCGACCCCATGTGGATCACCGAGGCGGTCGGCGGTATGGGTGAGGACGGCAGAACCCTCGTTACCAAAAACAGCTTCCGCGTACTCAATACCCTCTACACGCTCAGCGCTTCCCCCGAGCCCAACCTCACCGTTCTCTGGTCCAACGCGCTCCCCGAAAACTTCAAGCGCTTCTGCGCGAAGGTTTCCGCGGATACCGACTCCATCCAGTATGAGAACGACGATATCATGCGTCCCATCTACGGCGACGACTACGCAATCGCTTGCTGCGTTTCCGCTATGAAGATCGGTAAGCAGATGCAGTTCTTCGGCGCACGCTGCAACCTCGCAAAGCTCCTTCTCATCGCCATCAACGGCGGTTACGATACCTCCAGCAAAATGCACATCGGTCCGCAGATGCCCGTCATGGACGTGGATCACCTCGATTTCGACGAGGTCATGGCGCGTTACCAGACCTATATGGAATGGCTCTGCAATCTGTACGTCAATACCGTAAACATCATTCACTATATGCACGATAAATACGCGTATGAGAAAACGCAGATGGCTCTCCACGACTCCGAGGTCGGCCGCTTCATGGCGTTCGGTGTCGCAGGTCTGTCCGTCGTTGCAGACTCTCTCAGCGCGATCAAATTCGCAAACGTCCACCCCGTCAAGAACGAGGACGGCTTCATCGTCGATTTCGAAACCACGGGATCCTTCCCGAAATTCGGTAACGACGACGACCGCGTTGACCTGATCGCCAAGGATATGGCACACAGATTCATCACCGAGCTCCGTAAAACGCCCACCTACAGAGGCGCAGAGCATACGCTCTCCATCCTGACCATCACCTCCAACGTCATGTACGGTAAGAATACCGCCGCAACGCCCGACGGCAGAGCCGCAGGTCAGCCCTTCGCTCCCGGCGCAAACCCCATGCACAACAGAGAGGAAAACGGCGCGCTCGCTTCCCTCAACTCCGTTGCCAAGCTCAGCTACGACGATTGCCGCGACGGTATCTCCAACACCTTCTCCATCACGCCCGACGCGCTCGGCAAGACCGAAGAAGAAAGAATCAACAACCTCGTTGCCATTCTCGACGGCTACTTCGCAAAGAAGGCGCACCACATCAACGTCAACGTTTTGAACCGTGAAACGCTGATGAAGGCGTATGAAAATCCCGATGATTATCCCAATCTGACCATCCGTGTTTCCGGCTACGCCGTTAACTTCAACAAGCTCTCCCGCGAGCACCAGAGAGAAGTTATCAGCCGTACCTTCCACGAATCCATGTAAGCGCATGGGACGGATCCATTCGTTTCAGAGCCTGGGTACCGTAGACGGTCCCGGCATCCGCTTCGTCGTATTCTTCCAGGGCTGTCACCTGCGTTGCAAATGCTGTCATAATCCCGATACGTGGGCTTATGCGGACGGCACGGAATATACCGCCGGGGAGATCGTGCAAAGGGTTTTGCGTTACCGCGAATATTTCGGCAAGGAGGGCGGCATTACCCTTTCGGGCGGCGAACCGCTCCTGCAAGCGGATTTCGCGCGAGAGATCTTCGCGCTCTGCCATCAAAGCGGCATCAATACCTGTCTGGATACCTCGGGAAGCATTCTCAACGATTCCGTGAAAGCGCTTCTGGGGGAGACCGACCGCGTGCTTCTCGACATCAAGTATACGAACGAGGAGCAGTACCGCGAAAACGTCGGCTGTACCCTGAAATCCGCGCTGGATTTTCTGGATTATCTGAAAGAACGGAAGATCCCCGTCACCGTCCGTCAGGTCATCATTCCCACGGTCAACGACAGCCGCGAGAATATGCTCGCGCTGAAGGCGATCCTCGCGGATTATCCCAACGTGGACAAGGTCGAGCTTTTGCCCTTCCGCAAGATCTGCCAAACGAAATACGATAACATGAAGCTCGAATTTCCGTTCGGCCATCTGCCCGCCGCTACCAAGGCGCAAACCGACGAATTACATAAAATTCTCGAAGAATAATTCCGTAAAACTCCGTTTCGGCTCTGCCGAAGCGGAGTTTTTGGATTTTTCAAGATTGTGTTTGCGCACATGAAAAAAGTCAAAGCTGTTGCCCTGCGCACTTTTTCATCCAATATTGACAAACGGAAAGAAATGTGTTATAATAATTTTGTTGAATTTACAACAAGTAGTTTTGAGAGAGGAATGTATATGCAGGAGCGTTTTCAGACATTTACCACATTGATTGCGAGACTGAACCGTTGCATTCGCAAGATCAAAACGGAGGAGATGGCGGAGCTGGATCTGAAGAGCCCGCACGTTTCCTGTTTGTATTATCTTTATAAGACGGATTCCCTGACGTCCAAGGAGCTCTGCGACGTTTGCGAGGAGGACAAGGCGAATATCTCGCGTTCCATCGAATTTCTGGAAAAAAACGGCTATATCGTTTGCAGATCCAAAACGGAAAAGCGATATAAAAGTCCTCTCGTCCTGACGGAAAAGGGCAGAGAGACGGGAGCGTACATCACTTGCGAGGTCGATGCGATCCTGGATGCGGTCAGCGTAGGTATTTCCGCGGAGGACAGGGAGATCATGTACCGGAGTCTCTCCGTGATCTGCGAAAATCTGCAAAAGATATGCGATGCTTACGAGTCCAAATGAAAAATTTTTTTTAAGGAGATGTTATATATGCAAAACACGGATCCCAAGTATCAGGCGTTATTTACGCCCTGGAAGATCGGCAACGTGGAGATCAAGAACCGTATCGTGATGTGTCCGATGGGCGGAACATCGCTTTTCGGTTGGTTTGAGCTCGGCGGATGCCACTTCGACAAAGAAGCGGCAAAACTCTTTCTTGAGAGAGCGAACAACAACGTCGGTCTGATCATTCCCGGCATCGCGCCCCTGCGCGACACCTTCTTCGGCAAATGGCTCTGGCAGAATCCGAAGATGTTCAAGGAGCTCAAGGAATTTATGGATGAAATCCATAAAACGGGCGCGAAGCTTTTCGTTCAGCTGACCGCGGGCATGGGACGTTCCTGGGCGATCACCGAATTGGTGGCACCCCTGCACAAGAACAAGTTTACCCGCGCGCTGATCAAGCCCATCATCGACACCAGCCACGAGCTTGCCTGCCCCAGCCCCCAGAAATCCCGTTGGGCGCACGACATCGAGTGCCCCGAAATGACGGTAGAGCAGATCCACGAGATCATCGAGGCTTTCGCAAAGACCGCGAAGCTCTGCAAGGAAGCGGGCGTTGACGGTGTGGAGGTACACGCCGTTCACGAGGGCTACCTGCTCGACCAGTTTGCGATCGAATTTTTCAACCGGCGTACCGACGAATACGGCGGCAGCTTCGAGAACCGCTACCGCTTCGCGGCAGAGGTTGTCAAGGCAATCAAGGAATCCTGCGGCGACGATTATCCCGTATCCCTGCGTTATTCCGTAGAATCCAAGATGAAGGATTTCTGCTACGGCGCAATGCCCGGCGAGGATTATACCGAGGTTGGACGTAATATGGCGGAATCCGAAAAAGCGGCGAAATACCTCCAGGATGCCGGCTACGATATGCTCAACGCCGACAACGGTACCTACGACTCCTGGTATTGGGCGCATCCGCCGATGTATATGCCGCAGAACTGCAACCTTGACGACGTCGCGCACATCAAGAAATTCGTGGATATTCCCGTCGTCTGCGCGGGCAGAATGGAACCCGAGGTCGGCGCGCAGGCAATCGCGGAGGGCAGAATCGATGCGATGGGCGTCGCTCGCCAGTTCCTCGTTGACCCCGAATGGATCACTAAACTGATTGACGACAGAATCGAGGACATCAAGCCCTGTATCTGCTGTCACGCAGGCTGCTTCAACTTCTCCTCCTCCAAGGGTCACGCCAATACGCAGGACCTCACCGATACGATGGGACTTGCGCGCTGCGCGCTGAACCCCCTTACCATGCAGTCCAAAAAATATTATATCGAGCCCGCGAAAAAGCAGAAGAAGATCGCCGTCATCGGCGGCGGCATCGGCGGTATGGAAGCCGCGATCGTCTGCGCAAAGCGCGGTCATACCGTAACCCTTTACGAAAAGACGGATAAGCTCGGCGGCGTATTCATTGCGGCGGCGGCTCCCTCCTTCAAGGAAAAGGATAAGATGCTCATCTCCTGGTACGAGAGAGAGCTTGCGAAATATCCCGCGATCACCGTCAGGATGAACACCGAAATTCAGGATCTTTCCACGCTCGATGCGGACGAAATCATCGTCGCTACGGGCGCGAAGGCAAGAACCATCCCCGTGAAGGGCGCGGACACCGCGGTCGAAGCGGTCGATTATCTCCTCGGTAACAAGACGGTCGGCGAAAACGTCGTGATCGTCGGCGGCGGTCTGACAGGCTGTGAGATCGCGTACGAGCTTTATCTGAACGGCAAAAAGCCCACGATCGTCGAAATGCAGGACGACCTGATCACGACCAAGGGTATTTGCCTTGCCAACACCAGCTATCTGCGCGACTTCTTCAAGACCAATCAGGTTCCCGTATATCTCGAAACCGGTATCACGGAAATCGCGGAGGGCAAGGTTGTTGCCAAGGATAAGGAAGGCAACGTATTCGATATTCCCACCGATTCCGTTATTCTCTCCGTCGGCTATAAGCCCGCTCCCGTGGAGGGCTCCGAAAAGAAAAAACACGTCCATATCATCGGCGATGCCAAGGCGGTCGGCAACCTGCGTACCGTCATCTGGAATGCTTGGGACGTTTGCATGAAGCTTTAAGAAAGGAAATACATAACTATGATTCTTACCGATGAACAACAAGCCATACTGAATGGCGAAAAAGGCGAGACGCTTGCCAAGGTTATGGAGACCGTCGTCCGTTACGGCGAGCTCTTCGGCGCCCAGAAGCTCGTTCCCGTCACGAGCAAATACAACCATCTCGTCACCTCCTTCGGTCTGAAAATGATCGGACCGGTATACGATCTGATGAACGAGCTCATCGAAGCGGGCGCTGTTTCCAAGCAGCAGTTTTCTCTCGATCCCCGTCCCGTGGATAAGAACGTTCCCGCGAATTTCCTTCAGAATCTGATTTTCAATAAAATTATGTACGCGAAGCAGGACTTCTACGAGGGTCAGCTGAAGCAGCTCGGTCTGATGAACGAGGATGCCTTCACCTGCGCTTGCTATATGGACGAGGTCGGCAACAAGCCGCAGAAGGGAGAGGTGCTCTCCTGGGCAGAATCCTCCGCCGTCGTGTACGCAAACTCCGTGCTGGGCGCGCGTTGCAACCGTAACTCCGGTATCATTGATATTATGGGCTCCGTCGTCGGCTACGTTCCGTATTTCGGACTTTTGACCGACGAGGGCAGAAAAGCGACGTGGACCGTAGAGATCAAGACCACGAAGAAGCCCGAAGCGCAGCTTCTCGGCTCCGCGATCGGCATGAAGGTCATGGAAGCCGTTCCTTACGTCAAGGGGCTCGACAAATGGCTCGGAAATGAGCTTGACGACGCCGCTTGCACTTATCTCAAGGATTTCGGCGCGGCTACCGCCTCCAACGGCGCGGTCGGTCTGTACCACATCGACGGTCTGACGCCCGAAGCGAAGGAGCTCGGAGAGGCTCTGATCGCTGAAAATGCCAACGTATACGTGATTGACGACGCAGAGCTTCAGCGCGTCTACGACAGTTATCCCGTCATCTGGAAAAATCCGAACGCCAAGCCCAAGCTTTGCTTCATGGGCTGTCCGCACATGACGCTGGAACAGCTCAAGACGTGGACCGACAGAGTAGAATCCGCGCTTGCGGCAAAGGGCAATCAGAAGGTTGCGATCCCCACCGTATTCACCACCGCTCCCGCCGTGATCAAGGAATTCAACAAAACGCCTTATGCGGAACGTCTCAAAAAGACGGGCGTGATCGTTTCCTATATCTGTCCTCTGATGTATATGAATAACCCTCTCTGCGGCAAAATGCCCGTCATCACGTCGTCCAACAAGCTCCGTACCTATACGACGGCGCGTTATTATACCGACGATGAAATTCTCGATCAGATTACAGGGGGTAAAAAATAATGAAACAGTTTAAAGGAAGAGTTGTCGCTCCCGGTGAGGTTACGGCGAAAGCCGTCGTCTCTCACGGCGGTCTCAATACGCTCGCTTCTTTCCAGAAGGCGCTCCAGTTCGGCGATAAAAACGCGACCTGCGGCGACCAGAACAACGCCGATCTGTACGGCAAGCAGATGGCGGGAAAGGCGCTCTGCCTGCCCCAGACCATCGGCTCCACCACGGGCGGTCTCGTTATCTATTGCGCCTGCTCCATGGGCAGACAGCCCGCTTGTATGCTTTTCTCCCAGCCGATCGACTCCCTTGCGGGCGCGGGTGTCATTCTCGCGGATATCTGGCTGAAGGGCGATCACACCAAAATGCCCGTTATCGACTCCCTCGGCGAAGATTTTCTGAACTACGTCAAGGACGACATGACGGTCACGGTCAAACCGGACGGCACCGTCGAGGTGGTTTGATGGTCAAAAAGCCGCCGCTGTTCGTCCCCATCCATTGGAAGGGGCGCAAGCTGAAAATTTTTCGTATCATTGCCGACAAGGATTACGGCGAGATCTGGGATGGCTTTCTGGATCATTGTAAGGTCTATATCCTCAACGGCGATACGCTCCGGGTCGTAGAAGATCAGGCGCTGATTGACGAGTTGGATAACCGATACGGCATCCCCGTCAGTGAGCGCGGTCTTGATTTTGATTGATTTTTAAAATTGTGTGAAAAACCACCGTTTCGAATGAGAAGCGGTGGTTTCAGTGTGTCGATAAAGTCAGTGAAAAAATTCAGTTTCGTCAATTTCGCTAAAAGATGAGATGCTAAAAAGCCTTCCTCCGGGAGGAAGGTGCCGAGTTTACGAGGCGGAAGGAGCCCGCGTGCAAACAAGACTTTTGAAAAAGTTCTGTTTGCGTACAATTTTACACTTATAAACAGACAAATCCAATCCAAAATTCTTGAATCACGCACTCTCCCTCAGTCTTTTGCTTCGCAAAATCCAGCTCCCTCCCAGAGGGAGCCTTTCCGGCTTTGTGCAACTTTTTATTTTTGAATTTTCTACATGGCTTTTT
>JAFQOX010000017.1 GCA_017412045.1 Clostridia bacterium | reverse complement strand
TGTTGTTCTCAGGAATGTTATCGCTTGACGATATCATCGAAAAGCGTAAAAAGGAGATCGATGCTGAAAGCGGATATGCATTATGTGAGACCCTTGCGCAGCGTATTGCCAATGGGGAGGAGCAAACGGGAATCCTTTTCATAGAAACGGAAGACTCTTTAGAGTACACTCAAGGGGCGTTGGCGATTGGAATCGATATCGGAACTACTACGATAAGCGCTGCGGTGATCGACCTTGAAAATAGAGCTCAAGTGGAAGTTATAGCATCGGTATGATAGAATATAAAGACGGTTTTGGTGACTATATAAAATATGTCCCAGAGGAGGATGAAAAATGAAAAATATAAAGCTTTCTTTTAAGCTCGATGAACTTCCTTGTTATGCGATCTCTCACAAAAACGGAAGAAAAACCTTTGAAATGCAGGCTTTTGACGGGGAAATGTCATTCGACGTTCAGTACGATTACGACCGCAGACCTCTTCGTCTTTCGGCAAATGTTAAGGAGAACGATGCGGTTGAGGTTATCCTGATGACGCATAGAATCGAGCTCTATGTGAACGGAACACTTATGGATGAGGAATGGCCGAAGGGAAACAGATTATTTGCGCTTGGAGATGAAATATGTTCCACGATCCATATTCGCACCGAGGAATATAATGAATCTAAAACGGACGAGCCGTCCGTAATATCAGAATTTGAAAATGCTGATGGATGGTATCCCGGAAACGGCGTATTCGTCGGAGACTGCATGCCGTACAGACGGGGAGATGAGTATCACGTGCTTTACTTAAAGGACAGACATCATCATAAGAGTAAATGGGGATTGGGCGCTCACCAGTGGGAACATATTTCCACCAAAGATTTTAAAACTTGGTCCATACATCCAATGGCAATCCCGATCACGGATGCCGATGAGGGATCTATATGCACTGGCTCTTGGATAAAGAACGGCGATAAGGAGTATTTATATTATACCGTAAGAATGGGCAGAGGAATTGCTGCTCCTATCCGTCGAAGTGTTTCTTATGACGGTTATCACTTTGAAAAGGATCAGGCGTTTGGCTTTACGGTTTCAGAAAAGTATCATGCGGCAAGCGCACGGGATCCCAAGGTGATAAAAGACGAAGACGGACTGTTCCATATGTTTTTAACGACGAGCTTGATAGAAGAGGGAAAAGGCTGTCTTGCTCATTACGTTTCAAGGGATATGGAAAGCTGGGAGGAGATGGAGCGTCCTATCTACATAGCACCCGGTAAAGATCAGCCCGAATGCCCCGATTATTTCTTTTATAATGGAAGATACTATCTTGTTTTCAGTTTATGCGGTAAGGCACACTATATGATATCTGATAAGCCGTTTGAGGACTTTGTAATGCCGAGTGACCCTATTATTCCATGTTCAAGTGTTCCTAAGGGAGCGGAATGGGATGGGAGAATGGTTTTCACAGGCTTCAAAGGTATCGGCGGATACGGAGGTTCTATGACATTTAAGGCTGCAACGTCGAAAGAAAACGGAGAGCTTGTTTTTGAAGATCTTTGATGCTATCTGTAAAGGTTCAAACTGAAATGAAGCGCACCTTACGGCGCATGAAGAATGAAGCAGGGCTTCGCCCTATGAAGCGTGCCTTCGGCACGAGAAAAGGAACGCATCACATCACTGCGAAGCATAACGTCACTTTGGCGCAGCCAAAACTTCACTAAAATCTCAAAGTCCTTGATTTTCAAGGACTTTTTTGTTTTAGTAGAACCATCATCCGCGTTGACGTGTCCGTGTTTTTCATATGATTATAAGCCGGCAATCACGTGAATATCAAAACATAATAACCAAATGTTTGTTTATATACTGTGCAGAATAAAGGCGCTCCCATGAAAAATGCACAAAAATGTTAGTGTTTGGAGAATTTTGGACTTTGAAGATTGACTTTGCTTCCAAGCTTTGGTATAATAATAATGTACCTATTGCTGCTTTTCTTGGGCGCTGGGAAAAGCATGAAAAAGGTACGGACTCTACTAATTATTAGTATTCAGAAAAGGAGAAAAAATCATGAAAAGCAAAAGAAATATGATTATCGCGTTTCTTCTTTGCGCGACTCTGATCGTCGGCGTAGGTTATGCAGCAGTTGCTGAACAGCTTACTGTAGACGGTAGTGCATCTTATCACACCTCTTCCATCACCGGTTTGGATGGCGTAATCCACTTCACCGGTAATACCATGATCGTAAACGCAGAACATAACGCAGTTGCGGACAACGGCGCGCTGATCATCAACGTTACTGCCGGCACGCAGGCTGCAACGATCGACGCAAACTTCACCAATACCAACATTACCGCTTTCCACAGCAACTCTCAGTATCTTGCGGGCATTATTTTTGAAATCGAAATCGACAACTCCGGTGACGGTGTTGTTGACGATCTCCAGCTCGTATTCGATGAAATCGCAATCAGCGGTGAAGTCGGTATCGGTCAGCCCTTTGGTCTCAGCTCCGCGATCAAGGACGGCAATACCAACGCTGCTCAAGTTCTTGAGGGCATTACCGTTGCCGCAGGCGAAACGAAGATCGTTTATCTGCACGTTCAGCTCTCGATGCTCGAAAGCATTGTGACCAACAATAACACTGACGTAGCGGATACTGCGTTCAAGGTAGTTCTTCCCATCGAAAAGGTAGAAGCTTAATTTTTACAATTGAATTGAACCGGATTGATCTGACCTGATTCAAAGGAGGACAAGGATGGCGTTGCGGCAAAAACATTGTCCGCCGCCCTGACTTGTTCTCCTTCTTCGTTGGTGATTTCCGGATATGACGAAAAGACAATTACAGCGCTGATTTTCGCCGTTTCATTCATGTCGGTTACTTTTTATTTGAAATAAATTTCTCCTTTTTAACGGTATTTTTAAGGCAAATTTTCTTTCCGCAGGAAATTTTTTTTTGATAATCTATTGACTGTAGAAAGATTTTTTGATAGAATGAAAATGTATTAGATTGCACTTTTCTTTGGCGCTGGGGGGAAGTGCGTTTAAGTCCGTTTATTTCATTTTTATTTCTAAAAAATATTCAGAAAAGGAGAAAAAACCATGAAAAACAGAAGAAACATTATCATTGCGTTCCTTCTTTGTGCGACTCTGATCGTCGGCGTAGGTTATGCAGCGGTTGCTGAACAGCTCACCGTAGACGGTGTTGCATCCTATCACAAGTCGGACGTCACCGGTCTCGACGGTGTCATTCACTTCACCGGTAACGCTCTGATCGTAAACGCAGAGCATAACGAAGTAACGAACAACGATGCGATCATCCTCAACGTTACTGCCGGCACGCAGAACGCAACGATCGACGCAAACTTCACGAACACCAACGTAACCGCTTTCCACAGCAACTCCCAGTATCTGGTTGGCGTGATTTTCGAAGTTGAAATCGACAACTCCGGCGACGGTATTACGGAAGCGCTTGAACTGACCTTTGGTCAGACTTCCATCAGCGGTGAAGTCGGTATCGGTCAGCCCTTCGGCGTAAGCTCCGCGATCAAGGACGGTCAGACCAACGCTGCAAACACGCTCGAGGGTATCACGGTTGACGTAGGCGACAAGGCAACGGTTTATCTGCACGTTCAGATTTCCATGCTCGAAAGCATCGTTACCAACAATACCGCAGACGTAGCTGACACTGCGTTCAAGGTAGTTCTTCCCATTCAGAAGGTAGAAGCTGGCGCTTGATTCCACAGCTTTTTGCTGTTACATTGATTGAAAGTAAACCAAAGGAGGGCAGGTATGAGCCGCGACAGAAAGATTCTTTATACTTCTTCCATAGCGCTCGTGCTTGTCCTCCTCGGCGCGTTATTTCTTCCCGGTAATATCGGACGCGTAAGTACAGCGCTTTTGCTTGCCGTTTCCGCCGTTATCGTTTTCTTTCTCGTGAAAAAAAGACCGATTTTGTCTATCAACAAAAATACGGTCCTTTTGATTATGATTGCTATGGGTGCCGTGTGCCTCGTTCTTTATTATCTGACGGGTGTACACTTCGGCTTTTATAAATCGAGCACACCGCTCTCCATGGGCAGCTTTCTGAAAAATATTTTACCGATTGCTACGATAATCATTGCAATTGAATTCATAAGATGCGTGCTGCTGGCGCAGAATGCGAAAGGAATCGGCGTTCTCGCTTACGCGGCAGGCGTGTTATCCGAATTTCTCCTGTTTTCCACGCTGGGCTCGATCACGACGTTCAACCGATTCATGGACGTCATGGGACTGTATCTCTTGCCCGCGGTCACCGCGAACCTGCTTTATCAGTTTCTCTCCAAGCGTTACGGATTTTGGCCGGGCGCTTCGTACCGTTTGCTGATGAGCCTGTATTTATACGTTTTTCCCGTATATCCAAGAACGCCGGACATCATTTTCTCTTTTGCCAAAATGCTGTTCCCGCTTTTGATTTACGTATTTTTACAGCTTCTTTACGCAGGCGCAAAGCGTTATGAAAAGCCGAAAAGCAGAGCGGCAAGCTTGGTTGGCATGGGGCTTTCGGCGCTCTTTATGATTTCAATTGTGTTGCTTATCTCAGGTGAATTCCGATACCGTATGCTGATCATCGCTACGGAAAGTATGACGGGCGATCTCAATAAAGGCGATGCCGCCGTTTAT
The DNA here is from genome assembly GCA_017412045.1 of Clostridia bacterium. Lineage (GTDB taxonomy): Bacteria > Bacillota > Clostridia > Oscillospirales > CAG-272 > QALR01. The sequence goes on along the minus strand of JAFQOX010000017.1, from coordinate 71,758 downwards.
GAAGAATACGACGGTCAGCATATCAGCGAGCAGGACGTCGTGGTTTTCATCAAAAACGACAGCCGTATCGTTCACCGCGTGGTATATATTGAGTGTATCAACGGCGTGAACCGATACTATACCAAGGGGGATGCCAATGATGAACGGGATACCGGTTATATTACCGATGCTGCTATCGAAGGTGTGGTGCTCTTTAAAATCCCGTATTTCGGTCATTTCACCCTTTGGATGAGAGATCTGTTCAAAAGATAGCAATTCAGAATTTATATGAAAAAATGATTGACAAATGAACAAGGAAAGGGGTGTTGATATGTCGGAAGCTGAAAAAAGGCGAAGATTTTATTATAAACAGACAAGAAGCAAATGGATTTCATACGGCGCAATGATCTTGGCAGGCGTTCTGCTTTTGACGATCATATTCTCCGCTATTTTCTTCTCTCTGAACAAAAGTACGTTTATTTCGTATACTGAGAAGGGCGACGTAGAATATTTGGTCTTTTTGAAGGAGAACGACGTTTTCACGAATAATTATCTGGATCAGGATCAGATGTACGTCGCAGGTCTGATCGAACACGTCTGGATGAACTTTACGTATGAATTGAGAATGGCGCAGGCTGCCAAGTACAGCTACAGCTACAGCGCGGATGCCAAGATCGTCATTAAGGATAAGGCATCAAAGAAGCTTTTCTACGAAGGAAAGCTGACGCCCGATGCGCCCGTGCTCGTGCCGGAGCAGACGGTGGAATTGGATTTGCCCAGAGAGGTGCTCTCCTTCTATCAGCCGATCACCGTCAATTACGGCAAATATAATCAAAAAGCACAGGAAATCGTAAACGAATTGGGAATCGGATCCGTGGCAAGCTGTACGTTGGTCGTGGAAATGAAGATTCATATCAACGGCTCGACGGAAGAGCTTGCCGAGGATAAAAACAATACGTATAATTTCTCCCTTTCCATGCCGCTGAACATGGATACCGTTTCGTTTGAGCGATCTTCAAGCGTTCCCTCCGGCACCAGCCGACTGCTTACCCTGAATAAGGGCGCGGCGCGTGTGGTCATGCTTGTTTTCACGATCATCTTCATTATCATTACTTTCTTGTTTGCGGTTGCATATCTTGCCTTCATTATTTTGACAAGAAATACGGATATCAACTATACCAGAAAGGTAAATAAGGTTGTTTCCAACTATAAGAGCTATATTCAGAAGATCGTCAACCCGTTTGATATGACCGGATATCAGCTGGTCGTTATGGAGGACTTCACGGAGCTCCTTGAGATCCGCGATACGATCCAATCGCCCATTCTGATGAGTGAAAACGAGGATAAAACCTGTACGACCTTCATGATCCCCACCAATACGAATCTTCTCTATATTTATGAAATCAAAGTAGAGGACTATGACGAGCTTTACGGCTATACCTCCACGATCGAAGCCAATACGATCCTTGATCTCGACGGCGAAAACGAGCTTCATATTCTGGAGGACGTTGATGCGCAGGAGCTTGTGGAAGCGCTGGAGCAGCCGACCGTTCCGCTTTCCGAATTGAAATACGACGAGGATGGAGCGGAAACCGACGACGAGGACGGCGTGGAAGCCGTTGGCGTTGCATGGCCGCTTCGCAAGAAGCTCTACCGTTATGATCCCAACGGAGAATTTGCCGATACGGGTGATATTATTCTGGTTCCCGATAAGGATGAGGCGCTGGATAAAGACGTGCTCCGCAAAGCGACGGTTGCCCGCGCAAACCATAAGGTCAACGCCGAAAGCCTTGACAGCCCGTTGAGAAAGGTGATCGGTATCTTCAAGCGTAAGGCAGAAGAAGCTCTTATGCCTAAGGATGACGGGGAATCCTGAGACAAAATCCAATAAAACGGAGTCTCCGGGTAAAAACCGGAGACTTCTCTTTCTATTAAAATGATATGCAGAAAAGGAGGGTATCGCGTATGCAAAAACGGGGACAGAGAGTGCTGTGTGTCGTATTCTCTTTTTTATTTTTGTTTATCTGTACGGGATATGCCCAGTTGGCTGAAACGCTGACGGTGACAGGCGATCTGAGTTATCAGAAGTCGACCGATTACGTTTGTATCAGCGACGTGACGATGGTGGACGGCTCCGCCTCCAATCTGACCGCAGGCGCGTATGAGGCCGTATTTCCGACGAATCTGGAAAACGCCGTGACCGTCACGGGAAACGGCGCGTCGGTCAGATATAAAATTACCTTCAAAAATATGTCTTACCGTTATACGTATACCTTTAAGGGGGTTGAATGCATGACGGTGTTCAGCGATTACGATCACGATCTTTACAGCACGACAGCGGCAAGCGATAAATTTACCATTTCGCTGAAAAAATCGAATAACGTGACCAATTTTACTGCCGGTACCTCGATCGGTCCGCAGGAGGAGGTCGTGGTTTACGCGACGTACAGCTTCGGAAACGCTGTAGACAGAACGCGCGAGCTTTCGTTTCTGATGAATTATAAATTCGGCGTTCACGTAGAGTCTATGGGTGAAATGGCGGTCGAGAAAACGATGACTTCATTTTTGGGAGCCTTGAATACACCGGAAAATTATAATACCCTGATCGTTAATATTGATAATAAATATACGAATGCGGATTGGCAGGCAAACTATATCGGAAACGTTAGCCAGGCGGGCGACAACTCCGCCTCGGAGCAAGCAAAGGCGGATGCCGTGATCGTGGAAAGTCTGATCGGCAGCGGTCTGACGCTGACGGTAGACGGCGTCGAGAAAAAAGTAACGGTCATGATCAAGCGAGAAAATCTCGATAATAACGAGAGAACGGGCGACGCTTACACGGCGACGAACGGAGGAAGCACAACTAAGGGGCGCGGCTGTGAAATGACGATCTATATGACGCCGAACAACCTGGACAGAGTGGATGACGAGGGTGAATATTCCAACAATTGGTGGGACACCCAGAAATGGGCGGAGGTCTACGTTTCGGTTTCTACCTGTACGAACAGCGGTATGATTGATAACAGGACCGGAAATTACACGATTCTCGGCGAATGGTATCAGATCGGCGATATTTACGAGGGCATTGCCAATATCGTCAGCTACGAAGGCGACGGCAACGGAAAAGGCTCGTTCGTTACGGATAACTGGAAATCCGTAGCAAAAACGTACCGCGTAACGGAAAATTACAGCTATAACGTCGCGGCAAACGTAGATATCGACACGCTCGTGCAGGCGAAGGACAATAACGCAAATAATGAGTTTGCGCGATTGCTCCGTCTGGCGCAGGACGAAATCGCTTATATCGATGCCAACAGCGATTATTTCAAGATCGCGGAATACGCGCAACCGGTCGCGACTCTGCGGCAGATCACGGCAGAAGCGGAAGCAATGACCGTGGACGCGAATACGACGCGCGCTTCATTGATCCCGGTTCTGAAGGCGCTTGAAAATGCGACCTATCCTTTCCAGAGCTTTATTACGCAATAAGCGCGGCGATCAACAATTTTATTATGCTATGCGAAAATCTTTCCCTTCCTTACGAGGGGAAAGATTTCTGTTTTCAATATCCGTATTTTTGGAGGTGTGAAAAGATGGAGAATCAAAAGGTTCTTGATATCAAGGGAACCGCCGAGGGCGAAGATAAAGAGGAGCGGCAGATGCTCTCCAATTTTAAAAATTACGCTTTCGTTCTGGACGGCGTTCCCTGCGCTTCGATGGAGGGCTTGCTCCAATCACTGAAAACGAAAAATATCAAATTGCAGAAGGAAATCTGCCTGCGATCCGGTATGGCTGCGAAGCGTTCGTTTGAGAAAAAATGGCAGAACGTAAGATGGAAGCTGACGGGCATTCTCTATTGGCAGGGCAAGGCGATGCGCCGCGGAAGCGACGAGTATCAGCATTTCCTGGACCGTGCTTACGACGCGCTGTATACCAACGGAGATTTCGTCAAGGCTCTGATCCGCGCAAAGGGCAGAACGCTCACGCACGGCGTCGGAAAGCACGATACGCGAAAAACCGTGCTGACAGAATACGAATTCCTTTCGCGTATTGAAAAATACAGAGAGAGGGCTCTGCGGGAGCTGTAAAATAAATTTCTGAAACAGTAAATGCGATTGCCAAAGAATTCTCAGTTAAATGCTTGACTTTTTCTCTCGTTTATGGTATAAAATACAAAACGCTTCAGAAAGGTCGTATATTTTAATGAAAAAGCTTACCCATAAACATACGATTTTCGCTTGCTTCATCGGCTATATCTCGCAAGCGATCATCGTCAATTTTGCTCCGCTCCTCTTCTTGACGTTCAGTGAAACGTACGAGATCCCCCTGGAGCAGATCACACTGCTCATTACGATCAATTTCGTTACGCAGCTGCTGACGGATCTGCTGGCTTCCGAATACGTTCAGAAGATCGGCTATCGGAGGGCGATCCTGCTCGCGCATATCTGTTGCGCGCTCGGTCTGGTCTGCATGGCGGTTCTGCCCGACGTGATCAACAGCTTCGCGGGACTTTTGATCTCCACGATGATCTACGCGGTCGGCGGCGGACTGCTGGAGGTTCTCGTCAGCCCGATCGTCGAGTCCTGTCCCTCCAAAAATAAGGCGGGCATCATGAGCCTTCTGCACTCCTTTTATTGCTGGGGCGTCGTGGCTACCATTCTGCTCAGCACGGCGTTTTTCGTTTTCGTCGGAATCGAGCGTTGGCGTTTGCTCGCCTGTCTGTTTGCGCTCGTTCCCTTTTTAAACGTCTTTTTCTTCTCCGTCGTCCCACTCTATCCGATCGGGGAGGAAGAAAACGATGCGCCCAACTATAAAAAGCTGTTCTCGCAGAAAATATTCTGGCTCATGCTGATCATGATGGTCTGCTCGGGCGCTTCCGAGCTTGCCGTCGCGCAGTGGGCTTCCTCCTTCGCGGAAAGCGCGCTTGCCGTAGACAAAACGACGGGCGACCTTCTCGGCGCTTGCGGATTCGCCGTCACGATGGGCATCGCCCGCGTGCTTTACGCCAGATTCAGCGAAAAGATCCCCATGAAATACGCGACGATGGCTTGCTCCGTGCTCTGCATCGTCAGTTATCTGATCATTGGTCTTTCTCCCTATCCCGTATTGGCGTTGATCGGCTGCATCCTCTGCGGCTTCTCCGTCGGTATTTTCTGGCCCGGTACGTTCTCCCTTGCTACGGAGAGCGTCAAATTCGGCGGAACGACGATGTTCGCGCTCCTTGCGCTTTCGGGTGACCTCGGATGCTCCTCCGGCCCGACCGTCGCAGGATGGATGGCAGCTCTTTTCGGCGGAAACCTCCGGCACGGTATTCTTTGTGCCGTCATTTTCCCCGTCATTTTGCTTTGCTGTCTTTTCTTTTTAAAGGATAAACCCAAAAACGTATGATCAAGAAAGCGGGCAACGCCCGCCGGAGGTTGCTCGCCTATCGCAGTTAAGACTGTATCCAAACGATATAAACGGCGAGGTTCTATTTGCGCAATTTCCTATGCGATAAGAAACCGCCCCTGTCACGTCTGACAGGGGCGGTTATTTTTCAGATCGGATCGTCCTCGATCACGATGCAGTTGACCTTTCTGCTGCGCGCCGTACAGGCATCGAGCGCGATGATCCCCTCCGCATAAAAAGGGGAAAAATCCGCGTCGCTTCCGAATTCCGTTCCCTTATTTTCGATCAGCGCGTGACCGTAGGAGGTGTGCCAATGTCCGCAAACGACCGTTTTTTCGGGCACGGTGATACCGTGCTTGCAGGCAAGCTCCATACCGTTGAACCAACGGGCGCGCTGCCATATGACGGTCTCCTCCGAACGCCAATCGGGATTGTATTCGTATTGCAGATACGGACGGTTCCCTCTGACGAAGCAAGGGATCCAGCCGTGTGTAAAAATATAACGCTTCGTTTCGTAGTAATCCACGCCGAAGGGGAGCAGTTCTCTGTAAAACGGAGAATACAGCACCTCCTTGACCATTGCGTACGGATTATTATAGGCGCTCAATTCATCCATACCGCTGATTTGCAAAAGCGTATCCCAAGTCCCGTTATGGTAATGGTGGGACATCCCGCTGGCAACCTCGTGGACGCCGCCGCCCGCGATCTTATGCAGGCATTGTACGAGCAGATCCTCGTGATTGCCGAGAATATAGACGAGCTTCCCCTCCTCCTTCAGCCGAAGCATAAAATCAATCATTGCATTGGCTTCTTTTCCTCTGTCCGCAAGATCGCCGCAAACCACCACCTTACACGGCTCGGTCTCATCGAAAAAACCGGCTTCGCGGAGCGCTCTTTCCAAATGCGTATAATATCCGTGCGGATCGGCAACAACGTAATGCTTCATCGTTTCCATCCATCTCCTTTCTTTTTCATGTCTGTCTTATGTTATTCTTTATCGGAACAAACAATCCTTTCCGCGGGAACGCCCACGCGCCATTCCTCGCCGAGCAGAACCTCTTCCCATTGCGCTTCGGTACCGCCGAAGGAAATCTCCTTCAGACTCCGACAGTCTGCAAACGCCCGCTCGCCGATCCCGACGAGCGTTTCGGGAAGAGAAACGCTTTCAAGACCGATGCAAAGCGCAAATGCGCAATCGCCGACCTCCGTTACGGCTTCGGGAAGCGCGAGCGCCGTCAGAGCGGTGCAACGGTAAAAAGCGAATGCTCCGACGGTCTGCAACGCGACGGGAAGGGTGATTGCTTGCAAATCGTTACAAAAATAAAATGCCTGCGCGCCGATCTCCTTCACGCTGTCGGGCAGAACGGCTTTGCTCAGCTTCACGCAATAGTAGAAAGTCCGTTCGCCAATCACGGTCACACCCTGCGGAATGTCAATGCCCGTCAGACTGACACAGTTTGCAAAAACCGCGTTTCCCATACTCACGAGTCCGTACGGAAGCGAAACGCTCTCCAGCTTTCCGCAGCCCGAAAACGCTTGATTTCCGATCGCTGTCACGCCAAGCGGTACGTCCACGGACTTCAGCTCGGCGCAGCCGTAAAAAGCGGACTCTCCGATCCTTCTCAAGCCTGTCGGCAAAGAAACGGTCTCCAGATTTTGACAAAGATAAAAAGCACGGTTGCCAATATCCGTCACACCGACGGGAACGGATAGCTTTCTCAGTGTCGGGCAATTATAGAAGGCGTTGTCTGCGATTGAGGTGACGGGAATTTCTTCGTAAACGGCAGGCAGAACGATCCACTCGTCCATACAAGCGCCCGCGCCGACGACGGCATACGTACCGTCATCCTTCAGCAAGTAATCCAGCCCTTCGGAATACAGCGCCTCGATCTCCTCGCGCACGGTTTCTTCACAGCGGGAGCAAACACCGTATCGGCTTCCCGCCACGCCGAGAGAGGGTTCTTTTTCGACCGTCCATTTCTGAATGCTGTGTCCGAGAGGCTTCTCCAATTCCGTATTGCAAGCAAGACACCCCTGCCCCTCCGTGCAGGTAGCGGGCGGTCCGGGCGTGTGCTCCGTCGCAAAAACCAAGGTTTCGTAGCAAGTCAGGCAGTATTGCGCCTCCGTGCAGGAGATAAACGCGCTCATCTTATGCCCCGTTGCCTTTTCCAGCACCTCCTCGCACGTCAGACAAACGGAATCCTTCGTACAGCTGACGTCACCGTCCGGCGTATGTCCGTTATCGGGTGCCAGCTCCAGTCCGCAACGGTTGCAGGACTGCCCCTTCGTACAGGTGGGCGGATCGCCGGGCTCATGTCCCAACGGCTCGGAAAGCTCCTCGTAGCACAAGGTACAGTAGCTTCCGGCCGTACAGGTGGCAGGCTCTGCCCGATGTCCCGCAGGATTCAGAATAAAGCCGCACAAAGCGCAGGTTTGCGCCTCCGTACAGGTGGCAGGAGATCCGGGAACGTGGCTCACGGGCGCAAGCTCCTCCTTGCAGACCAGACAAAACTGTCCCGACTTACAGTCGGCAGGCGGTCCCGGCGTATGGCTGAGCGCGGGCGCAAGCTCCGTATGACAAATGGCGCACGTTTGCGGTCCTGCGCAGGTGATCTCTCCGTTGGGTGTATGACCAAGCGCGGGAATGATTTCGGCAGGAACGAGAATCTCCTCGCAGAGCGCGCAATATTTCCACTCCGTTCTGCCCTCCTGCGTGCAGGTGGGCGCAACTGCCTCAACGACCGCTTCCTTGTGCCTGCATTTACCCATCAGAAAAAAAGCAAGCGCCAATATGACGATCAGCGCCGCCAAAGAGATTCCCCCGATCAGAAAAAGCTTTTTCCGTTTGTGACTGTATATATTTGAATTCATTCTATCCTCCACGCAACCGATAAAAAACTGATTTTAATATAACACAAAATCCGCCTTTTGTCAAGCAAAGCAATTTTTTCGTCCGGGGCAACAGCATTTACTTTTTGCTTTAAGATTTTCTGAATATGAAAAATCTTATCTTTTTCATATTTGATAAAAAATCATATTAAAATAAAAAAGCTCTGTCTGTTGCGTAAATTTCCGTTTATCTTTACAAATAAAACGGATTGTGATATAATACAAGCAGAAGTTTTCAAGGAAACGATCTTTCGATACGAAAAAATGAGAAAGGAATCTTCACAGATGGAACGAAAAATGAAATTTCTGAGCTTCTGGTCGATCAACGACGGCGTACGCGCGGAGCCGCTATGCCATCAGATGGACCAAATGCGCGCGCACGGGATCGAGGGCGTCGTTTATCATCCGCGCTTTTATCCCGGCGATCCCGGATATATGACGGAGGAATTTATCCGCGTGACGGCAGAGGTCATTTTCCACGCCAAGTCGATCGGCATGGAATTCTGGCTCTACGACGAGAACGGCTGGCCTTCGGGCTCCGCTGACGGGCAGGTCCTGAAGATCCATCCGGATTCCAAGCGTTGGGGGCTTGCCTGCGTCAAAGAAAAAGACGTGCAAAAGGACGACCGCCTTTTATGCCTTCACGGTGAAGAAGCGATCGTCGCGCGCGGAGAAACGGGAATCAGTCCGCTCTGCCGCGCAACGACGGACACTTTTCTCTTACTCACGCATGAGCGGTACGCAAAAGAGCTTCCCAAGGAGGCGTTCGACTACGTAACGGGCTTTTTCTGCGACGAAGTAGACTACTTTCCGGGTCATCTGCTCTCCGAGGGCGCAGTGCCGTGGTGCGAGGAATTTGAAGAATTTTACATCGAAAAATACGGCGTTTCTCCCTGCGACGGGCTTTGGAAGCTCTTTGACCGCGCGGAGGAGCATGAAGAATACAAAATCCGTTTCTGGGAAACGGCGGGCGATCTGATCGCGCGGAATTTTTACCGACCGTATCTCGATTGGTGCGAAAGACACGGAAAGCTTTTCACGGGGCATCTCAAGGGAGAGGAAAGTCCGTACTTTCAGTTGATGTTCAGCGGATCCTGCTTCACTCAGCTGAAATGGCTCTCTCTGCCTGCCATCGACACGCTGGAGCGTAATCACGGCAATCATTTCTTCCCCTATCTGCTTTCCTCCGTCGCGGCGCAGAACGGCAGAAGCGGCTGTCTGGCGGAGGCGATGGGAGGCGCGGGATGGGGCGTTGCGCCCGACGACGTCAAGCGATATATGATCTGGCTGGCGGAAGCGGGTGTGGAGCGTGTGGTTCTGCACTTGAGTCAGTTCCGTTTGAAAGCGAGAGCCATTCGCGACTGGCCGCCGTCCGTACCGTTGCATCTGAGCTGGAGCGGGGCTTTTGCAGATCTGCTCTCGGATATCCGAGAAACGACCTCGCCCATTCTGCAAGCCGCTTGGGAGGCGCCGAAGCTTCTCATCGTCACGCCGACGCGAGGCATCATGGCTTCTTACCGTCCGCACGGTGCATCCGCGGTCAATCTGCACGACGGAAGCGGTATCCCGGAAGGCAAGTCCGCAAACATCAACGCCGATTTTCTGGAAACGGTGGAAAGCTGCTACGCGCAGGGACTGCGGTATCATTTTACGGAGGAGCGCGAGCTGAAGGGCGCGTATCTGCGGGACGGAAGGCTTCATCTGGGCGCGATGGCGTACGAAAAGGTGCTGATCCCCGAAGGCTGCCGTTTTGAGCACGAGGAGCAAGCTCTGATCGACGAAATGCGCGCGCAGGGGATGTTGCTCCCCTCGCCCAAAAAGGCGGAAGAAGCAGCCGAAAAGCCGACGAGACCGCACATACTGCCCGAGCAGAGTGCTTGGATGCCAAACTTCCCGATGCAAAATCAATTTTTGATCGAATGGCGCGCGATGCCCGACGGCAAGCTCTGCGCTTCCGTCGATATGAAACGGATGGGCGCCTCCGTCACACTCGCCTTTTCCGACCCGATCGCGGATCTGCGGACGAACGCCGCGCGGACGGTGCGCGAATCGGAAACGCGGTTCTCGCTCTTTGGCTTGCCTGAAAAGTTGACTCTGGATGTTATGCCCGCGCCCGCCGAAGCGCTCCCATTTGCATGGCTGAAGGGTACGTTCTCCGTTTTGTCCGAGGACGGATGGCGCGCGTTTGACGAGAATCAGCTGATCTGTAAGGGTCGCTTTATCCTCGACGGCTCGGGAGAACGAAAGCAGCTTCGCGCGGGAGAACTCGTTTCGCAGGGCTTGCCGTTCTTTGAGGGGCTTCTGACGGCGCAAAAATATTTCGTATTGAAGGATGCTTTCGTCGGCGAGCTGGATTTTGAAGGGCTGTCCGTCACAGCCGCGCGCGTGATTCTGGACGGTAAGCCGATCGGCTGGTGGTGGAAGCATCGGACGCTTGCCGTCACGCTGACGGCTGGCGAGCATTTGCTCACGGTCGAAGCCGCGCCGAGCACCTATAACGCTTACGGACCGCATCGCTACTATCTCGGCGACTTCCGCCTGACCTCGCCCGACACCTTTTTCGGCAGGGGCGGCTATACCGATAATCCCGACGCGCCCGCCTACACCCTCACGGACAGTATGCGCTTCGTCAAATTCACGGTAGACGGAACTATCGTTCTGCGGACAGGAGATTACAATGTTTGATTTTAAAAATAAAATCGCCGTCGTAACGGGCGGTGCGCGGGGCATCGGAAAATGCATCCGCGAAGAATTTGAAAAAGCAGGCGCGACGGTGCTCGTCATTGACCTGCTTCCCAACGACTATTTCGTTGGAGATCTGGCTGAGAAAGCCGTTCTGGAGGCGTTTGCCGCGAAGATCATTGCGGAATACGGCAGAGTGGATTATCTGATCCACAACGCCGCCCCTCTCTCACGCGGCATTGAAAACGGAAGCTACGAGGATTTTGAAAACGCCCTGCGCGTTGGCGTGACTGCACCGTTTTATCTGACGAAGCTCCTCGCGCCTTATTTCGGAAAGGATGCCGCTATCGTTAATATCTCTTCCTCGCGCGATCGCATGAGCCAGCCGCAGACGGAGAGCTATACGGCGGCAAAAGGCGGAATTTCCGCGCTGACTCACGCGCTCGCCGTCAGTCTCGCGGGAAAGGCGAGAGTCAATTCCGTCTCGCCGGGCTGGATCGACAACGCCTATACCGTTTACGATGGCGCGGATGCCGTCCAGCAACCCGTTGGACGGGTGGGAAATCCGCCCGATATTGCCAACACGGTGCTTTTTCTTTGCTCTGATATGGCGGGCTTCATCACGGGCGAGAACATCTGCGTCGACGGCGGCATGACGAGACAGATGATCTATCACGGAGACTGCGGATGGAGGCTGGAAACATGAACGTTGATTTTATCCGCGTCGCAGGCGATTTGGAATACGGCTATCTCCCCGGCAACGAAAAGGTCGTTTTCATCAAGGCGGGACTCGGCGGAAATTATACGGGATATGAAAATAAATATCTGCGGATCGCCCGCAATCTGCATGAAAAGCACGGCTGTACGGTGATCAGCGTTTCCAACCCGAACGACAATCGGTTCGGCGTAAAGGACGACCGCGCCGTTCTTTCGGAAGCGCTTCGGAAATGCGGCATCGAAAATCCCGAGCTGTATCTTTTCGGCAATTCCAACGGCTGTCAGAAGGGACTTGCGCTGGCGGCTGAAATTCCATTCCGTCGGATGGTTCTCGTCAATATGCCTCTGACCATCAATTTTCACAAAACGAAGCAATTCCTTTCCGCCATTCCCGAAACCGAGGTGATCGCCGTATTCGGAGAAAGAGATATTTCATTCCGCTATGCCGTTTTTCTGGAAGGGAAAAGCGCGCGCATGAAGATCGTCAGCGTTCCCGATACCGATCACAAATTTACGGGAAAGCTTTCTGAATTTATCGATCTTTCGGAAATGCTTCTGTAAAATTCCCATTACGAAAAAAGCGGGCAACGCCCGCTGGAAAACTGCTTGCTCTGCAAGCTGTGTGCTCGCCTATCGCAGTTAAGACTGTATCCAAACGATATAAACGGCGAGGTTCTATTTGCGCAATTTCCTATGCGATAAAAAAGAGTAAGAATCAAGGGCGGAAACCCTTTCATTCTTACTCTTTTTTCGGTAAAGCCGAAAACCGTCATTCTTATGCAAGCTCCATGCGGATCAAACGCAATTCGCCCCTTCTGTAGCGTCCGATGAAATCCGCCTCGTCGCGGAGCGGCGTATCCGATTGCATACCGCCGAATTTCTTCTGCATACCGGCGTTATGATTATCGGATCCCGAAAACGTGGGCATACCGTAATATTGCGCGTACATTTCCGCCATGCCGTTTTCAAAGGGAGTACGGCAAGCGTTATAAGTCTCGATTCCGTGAATATGACGGGGGAACAGTCGGATATGGTCGATATACGACGCCTCACGGAAGGGATGGGCGTGAATGATCAGCGCGCCTGCCTCCGCAAGAAACGTGAGCAACGAGGAAATTTTCATGGATTCGATCTCGGGGTGCGCCAGATACCAATCTTTTCCGAGCCCGTAAACCAGAAAATCCGTTCCGTGATAAGACAATTCAATGCCGCAAAAAACCGCGAGCCCCAAGCTTTTACCGATGCGGACGCCTTCTTCGTAATCCGAAAAATAGAAGTGCACCGTTTCCTCGTAGGACCAGGACGGATCGCGCAGAATATTGCCCCCTAAAAAATGATTGGTGATAAAAACACCGTCATAACCCAATCGCGCGTAAGCTTCCAGCGTTTCCCTGACCGTCGCGTGGGCGCATTTGCTGACGGGGGAGGTATGTAAATGCGTTTCATAGCAATAAAAATCTTTTTTTACCATGGTCATGAGCCTTCCTTTCATTGCTTTTCCGAGGTTGATTCTATATATGCCGTTCGTTTACTTCAAAAATTATTTCGCATGATAACAGCATAGCCTATAATGTCATTATAGCCTCGAAAAAACGTTTCGTCAAGACCCGTGCGGTAAATTGATAGATCGACAGCATTTACTTTTTTATACCATAGGAAATTGCGCAAATTCGACCTCGCCGTTTTGTATTGTTTGAATACAGGCTAAACTGCGGTAGGCGAGCACACAGCTTGCAGAGCAAGCAGTTTTCCAGCGGGCGTTGCCCGCTTTTTTATTTTAATAAGATTTTTTATCGAATTATTCTGTTTTTTGAAATAGATTCACGGATATAAAACAAAAAAGCAAGTCGAAAATCGACTTGCTTTTTTCTGTGGGGTGGATAATCGGATTCGAACCGACGGCCTCCAGGGCCACAACCTGGCGCTCTAACCAACTGAGCCATATCCACCATAACTGGCGTGCCTTGGGGGATTCGAACCCTCGACCTACTGCTTAGAAGGCAGTTGCTCTATCCTGCTGAGCTAAAGGCACTGGAGCGGATGATGGGAATCGAACCCACGCGACCAGCTTGGAAGGCTGGAGTTCTACCATTGAACTACACCCGCGTTGTGAGCGGTTCTCTCGTTGACCGCTCATATATAATATCACATTACTTTTGAAATGTCAATAGTTTTTTTGAAATTTTTTCAAAAAAATTTAAATTCTTTCAACCTCTCAAAATTGAATCTGATTGATATATTCGTTGAGTTTTTTGATGAGAGGAGGGTACGCTTCGTTGGGAATGAATCTCGCAGAAGAAATATCGCGGATGCCGCAAACCTTCTTCAGCCATACGCAGGCGACGATATATCTGCCGTAGCAATTGCCCATATGGAAGCGGTCGCGGTACAGGGAAGCGCCGCCGTTGAGAACGTCGAATTCCGGAATATTCTTTTTGATCTCGTGAACGACCTTGCCGGAGGGGATGATATCGATGCCGAGCTCGGAAGCGATCTTCTGAGAGGTCTCCTCGATCGCGGCGTTCATGGTGTCGTGACTTCTGCCGTAGTCGATGAAACGGTTGTGTCCGCTTTTTTCTTCATACGCCCAGGTGCGGTGCAGGAGGACCTTGGCGTTGGGGCAGAGGCGCTTGACTTCTGCATAAAGCTCGTCGATATAGGGGTGGAAGGTTTCGTAGAGACCGGAGTCGCCGCTGACCTGCTGCATGGTGATCACGTCCCAATCGTCGCTTGCGAGCGCCGCGTGGATGGAGGTTTTGTAGATTCCCTTGCCGCGGAGCTGATATTCGTACTCGAGTTCATCCGTTTTCAGGTTTTCCGCGTGCTTGGTCAGGGGACAGCCGGGAATGTAGAGGTTTGCCGCCGTGATGTCCTCGATGCCCATGGAATTGGCGATGTCTTCGATATAGGTCGTCGCATCCTGGGAAAAGCTGTTACCGATTGCAAGAATTTTCATAATGATGATTCCTTTCTGTATTATCCGTTCTTTCTGTAGGAAAGAATATTTTTCAACATATCCAGATGGTCGTCGTAATAACCGCGCTCCCGTTCCATTACGCGTTTGGAGGAGGAATACGGCATGATCTTGATCACGAGCAGGGTGTTTTCGCCGAGATTATCCACGCCCGGGAAGCTGTTCGCGTAATCCGTTCTGTCAAAGTAGACCGCTGTGTCGTCGTAATACCAATCGGCAGGCAGATCGGAAACGATCTCGGAGATCGGGACGAAAATATCGCTATCCTTATAGAGCTTATAAACCTCTTCGTCCATCAGATAGATATAATACGGTTGGACGACGAGATTGGAGAGATATTGGATCGCCGAAGCGTTGATGCTGGAAGCCATCTTGTTTTCGGGATCGGTAATAAACGCGGTTTTCGAAAAATTGATATTATGCTCCTTGTTTTCGTCGTAATCTGAGGAAACCTCTTTGAGCGACTGCATGATATCGTAATATTGCGTATCGGGAATTACCGCATCTCCCACGTACATCACGTAGGCATCATACGTTTCTCTGTTGAAGATCTGAACCATCGAAATGGTACCGATGAGCAGAAAAAAGGAAACGATGATCGTGTGCCATTTATAATGGTACCAATAATTATCAAGCCATTTCAAAAATTTCGACATAGAAAAAACCTTTCATTCTATATAAGATAAATTTATTATATCACGGGAAATTTCTTTTGTCAAGAAATTTCCTGTTGCCTCGGTTAACTCTCCGGTCTCAGCATTTACTTTTTTGTGGGTTGGAAAGATAAATAAAACAGCAAGGACAAGAGATTTCCTCTCATTCTTGCTGTTTTTACATTATAAAAACGCGATCAAACAAAACAGGAACAACAGACCCAAAATCACAGAACCGCAAACAGTTCCGTAGATCTCCGATTTTTTGATCCGTCCCCACGCGGTGTTATAGGGCGTCATTCTTTCACGGTGAGCGTTTTGAAACGAGCAGAAAATATGTCTCCATCTGCGCCGATATCCGACGAGCGTCCATACGTCATATGAAATAAATCCGCCCGTCCAGGCAAATGCAAAGATCTTAGCGCCAATCTCACCGTTAATCTTACCGGCAATCAGCACCATCAAAAGCAGAAACAAGCTCAATCCGTACCGATGAAAATACGCCAGCGCAATGATCCGATCGTACGTTTTATCATGACGGCTCATCGGAATTTCACATTTCCTTGACCGCCTGCTCCAGACGCTCCATTGCCGCCTTCAGAACGTGACGGGGGCAAGCGAGATTGATTCGCTCAAAGCCTTCTCCGCCCTTGCCGAAGATATAGCCCGCATCCGAGAAAATATACGCCTTTTTCTGAAGCAGCTCCTCCTGCGCCTCTGCCGTCAGACCGAGACGGCGGAGATCCAGCCAGATCAGATACGTGCCTTCCATTTCGGAAGCCGTAATCATCGGGAGATGCTCTGCGAGAAAATTGCAAACGAAGTTTTTGTTTTCATTGACGTAAGCGACCATTTCCTTCATCCAGCCCTCAGAGCGGTCGTACGCGAATTCCACCGCCTTGTAGCTCAGCGCATTCAAGCCACCGCCGCCTCTGTATTTCTGGATCTTCTTATACACGGTTTCGTCGGGAATGAAGATATTCGATGCCTGCAAGCCCGCCAGATTGAAGGTCTTTCCGGGAGAGGTGCAAACGAGGCAGTTCTGCCAATATTTTTCATCCATGGCAAGCATGGAAACGTGCTTGTATCCGGGCATGATCAGGTCGAAATGGATCTCATCATCCAGAATATAGACGTTATGCTTCATGCAGATCTCCGCCATCCTCGTCAGCTCTTCTTGCGTCCAGACACGTCCGACGGGATTGTGCGGACTGCAAAGAACGAAGAGCTTTACGTCCTCTCTTGCGGCTTTCCGCTCGAAATCCTCAAAGTCGATCGTATATACGCCATCCTTTTCGATCAGCTCGTTTTCCACGACAACGCATTTGTTGAACTCGATGACGTTGCGGAACTGATGGTAGACGGGTGTCTGGATCATGACGCCGTCGCCGGGCTCGGTCAACGCGCCGATGATCTGACGGAGAGCGGGAACGATGCCCGCAAACTCCATGAACCATTCTTTTTTGGGAGAAAATCCGTGATTTCTCTCCATAAAGCCGATGACCGCCCGGAAATAAGCCTCCGTTGGTCCCGTATAGCCGAGAATGGCGGTATCCAGATATTCCTTCAGCCCTTCCACGATCTCGGGCGCGTTTTTAAATTCCATATCGGCAACGGAAAAGGGGACGATATCCTCGGGAAGCGCGGGATTCTGTCTTTTCATCGCGTCCCATTTGTAAGCGCCCACGCCGTTTCTTTTTACCAGAGTATCAAAATCGTATTTCATGATAAGACCGTACCTTTCTTTCCGACTCAGGGATTGCCGAGACCTTCCGATTTGTCTACGCCCTCGTGTACCTGCGGATAATAGCTTCCGTAGCAATAGCTGTAGGGCTCGTCAAATTCCATTTTCACAACGGGAATTCCCATGATCTTATCCGGGTTTTCCTTCGGAAGATTCTTGAGGATCAGACGGTGTCCGTTATGCTCGAAATCAACGGCTTCACCCGTCGCCATCAGCGTGATCCTGCGGGGCGCATTGCGATAACCGCCGTAGACCATCGTTCCCTTGGACGGCCAGATGTAATTCCAGACGTAGACGGTCTTTCCGTCGGCGGAGGCGGTACAGTGGCTGACGTTATTCGCGCCGCAGTTCGCATCTCCTCTGAGCTTTCTCTTCTTACCGTACGCCGCTTCCCCGTTCTGCGCGAGCCACGCGCCGACCTTTTTCAGAGGCTCAATTGCTTCTGCGGGAATCGAGCCGTCCGCCTTCGGACCGATATTGAGAAGAAGATTGCCGCCGAGCGCCGAGCATTTACGGATCATACGGACGATCTCGTTTTCGGTATAGGAATAGGGCTTGACCTGCTCTTCGTCAATGTATCCCCAGGAAATGCCGTTGAAGGTCATGCAAGCCTCCCAGTCCGCATCCTCCTCCGCGTTCAGCGCGTCCTCGGGCGTAAAGAAGTCCTCCGCCATGCGGCTTCGGTTATTGATCAGCAGATCGGGCTGAAGCTGACGGAGTCTGTAGTTTCTGCCAACGGAATCCCAATCTCTTGTGCTCATGCGCGGCCAGGGCATATCGTACCAGAGAATGTCGATCTTTCCGTAATTGGTCAGAAGCTCCGTATTGAGATCCTCAATATATTTCGTGAAACGGAGGCGTGCATCCTCGTCCGTCATGCACTTCCATGCATCGGGATGTCGCCAATCCATCAGGGAGGAATACAGACCGATTTTCAGTCCGTATTTACGGCAGGAATCCGTAAATTCTCTCACGATGTCGCGATGGGGACCGTAATTGACGGAGTTGAAGGGATTGACCTTGGAGTCCCAGAGCGAAAAACCCTCGTGATGGCGCGTGGTCAGAACCGCGTACTTCGCGCCCGCTTCCTTGGCAAGCCTGCACCAGTCGTCCGTGCAGCCCTCCTTCGGACAAAAATCTTCTGCGAATTTCTCATAATCCGAAATCTTGATGTCCTCCCAGACCTGCGCCCATTCGCCGAGTCCGTGGGAAGAATACAGTCCGTAATGGATGAACATTCCGAAACGCGCGTCACGGAACCATTCGATGCGACGCTCCTTCGTCGCCATGGTAAATTCCTTATATTCTTGGGGTGTGATTCTCTTTTCCATTTTTAATTCCTCTTATTTTCAATCATCCCGGGATAGATTTGTTTGATAAATCCTTGTTTAGCGATGCAAAGAGATTGACAAAGATAAGATTCTGAAAGGCCCCTTTGTGCAAAGGGGGCTCCCGGCAAAGCCGGGTGGGGGATTGTTCTTGCATTTTCTATCTTTTTTGAAACACTCCCTCCGTCACGCCAAAGCGTGCTACTGCCTGTACAACAAGGGAGGCTTGCCGGCTTATGCGCCAACAGAGCGATAAACAAAAATTTATCTTTTTTCAAACGATCCTTATAAAAAAATCGAAATTCACAAAGCGGAAAACCGCAATATGAATTTCGATTTTTCGCTGTTCCTTATTCTTTTACGTCAAGAATAAATTCCTTTGCGTAAGGAAGCGATTCGATCCAATCGCAGACGACGTGCCATTCGTCCAGCTTGTGGAAGCGTCTCGCGTAATAAATATTCATCAGGTTTTCATAATTCATGGTCACCGTGCGAAGCTGATTGTAGCTCGACGGCAAAAGCTGAATCATGTCGTACCAATACGATTTGTCCTTCGTTTCCAGGAATTTCAGTCTGCGCTCCTCCAGGCAGGCAATCGTCGCGTCCAGACAGGAAAGCGCAACGTCGCTCATATGATCGTGAGAAAAATCATCTCTCGAAAACGCCTTTGCCTGGATCTTGTGCATGGTGCTCGTGGAATTGGCAACCGTGCCGACCTTATAGGTATCGAATTCCTTCCACCAATACAGAGGAGCCAGAATATCCACGCTGACGAAGATCTGTCGGATGAATTTTCTGTGATCGGAGCCCGCATGGCAAAGCCTTGCGCCCAGACTGATATCCGCTTCTCCGAGATGAAATTCTCCGTTTTCGTCGTAATAGCTGTCGCTCTTCGCCCAGCTGTTCATCGGATTTCTCGCGCCGCGAATCGCGTTATCAATATTCATGACGCTCGTTTTTGAAATTTCCAACATATATAATTACCTTATATCAAATATTAAAATACGATTGCGGCTTCCTTTTCCGCGCCGAGCGCAAACGTAATGAACTGACCGTCATAGGTGAATTCCACTTCGTTTTCGCCGACGGTGACGGACTTCGGCGCTGTCGCCGCGAATACGCGAGCGGTATAAACGCGTTCGCCAATGCCCTTGAATTCACCCTCGCGGTCACCGATGCCGATATTGCAGATGCCGTCTGCTTCCACCATGGAGATTCTGGTCACCGCGCGCTTGCCGTCCTTATATTCGAGCGTTTCGCCGTCGTCCTCGTAGAAGTCGTAGTAGGAAGCTCCCTTGGGATACATTTCAAGGATGATGTGCTTGGTATCGCCGGGGACTGTATGCTGTCTGGGCTCGTCGGTCGGAATGATCGCGCCGCCGCGAACGAAGAGATAACCGCCGCGGTTTTCGGGGATCTGACCCTTGATGACCTGACCGCCCTCGTAGACCTTGCCGGTCCAGTAGTCGATCCAGGTATAGCCCTCGGGAAGCGTGATCTCATCGGAGAACGCGCCGACGAGGAAGTTTTCACCGAACATATACTGCGTGATGGCGTTCTGCAATCTTTCCTCATCGTATACGAGAGGCATGGAGCGGCAAACGGGCATACCCGTCATATTCGCCGTGATCGCAGTGGAGTAAATGTAAGGAAGCAAACGGTAACGGAGCTTATCGTAATATTCGAAGATTCCCTCCATTTCTTCGCCCGCCCACCAGGGATGAGAGAAGCCGTACCAGCTGTTGAGCTGACACCATGCGGTGAAGAAGCAGTAATGCAGACCGTCCTTCTTGAAAATATCCATATCGCAGGTCAGGTTGGAGATACCGGACATACCGCAGCTAAGCGTCCATGCGAGGGTGGAAAGACCGCCGCCGTTGTCACCCGTATTGGAAGCGCCGTACGCGCCCGTACCGGTATAGCCGCCGCAATAGTGGTGCATCGCGCGCTTGCCCGTATATTCGGAGGAGCCTCTCGCCATATCGCGCATGAAGATCGTCTGAATGAGGTTGTGCATTTCGGGATCGCCCTTGCCGTTTGCGTAGATTCTTCCCTCGTCGGCATTGTCAACGGTATGGCAGGGGTCGAGCTTGAAGGAGGATGCACCGTCGTTCATGAACTGCTTCAGGTGGTCGAACCAATCGGGGATCTCGGGAGCGACCTCGTTGCCGATGCGGCGTTCCTCCTCTGCGGTGAAGTCGTGCTGACAGCAGAGCCAGAGGTGAAGCTTGAAGCCGTAGCGCGCGAGCGCCGCCGTGAAGAAGTTGGGATTGATCTTGCCGTATTCCTTGCTTCTCGCCCATTCTTCGATCAGGAACTTGCCGCGAGGACCGTTGCTCCATTTCTTATTGACGGAGAAGTCGTAGCGCTTTTCCATCCAGCCGGGCTCCAGACTGATGGAGTCACAGGGCAAGCCGGAGGAGCGGAACTGCGCCGCGTTTCTCATAACCTCGTACTGATCGGCGGTGTACTGATCGAGGAAAGCCAGACCGTGCGCCCATTTGGGAAGAAGCGCGGGACGGCCCGTGAAATATGTAAAGCGCTCCAGAAGATCCGCAAGCGTGTCGCCCGCAAAGATCGTTACGTCAATATCACCATCGGGCAGATACCATACGATCTCGTTTGCGTTTTTCGCGCAGACGTCAATGCCGTGCCACCAGGTCGTGTTGCAAAGGATACCGTATCCCGCCTTCGTCATGACGAAGGGGACGGGCATCTCGTTGCTCTGATATACGACGCGCTGGAGATAAGCCTTGCCGTTGAGCACGAGTCTGTCGGTATTCGCCGCGCCGCCGCCGTAGAAAAGCTCGTCCTCGATTCCTCTGACGGTAAAATACTTGGGATTCTGCTGGAAATCCACGGTGCCGTAGCTACGTTTCGCATCCTCGCCGATGATCTGCTTGGGCTCGGGGCGCATACCGCCGAGCGCTTCGTTGAAATACGCCTTGACGGCTTCCGTTTCGGGATTGTTGAAATCAATCGTGCGTTCTGCGCGGCCCGTTCTGAAGGTGATCACACCGTTTTCGTAGGTCACGCTGAGATCGCCCGCCGCAACGCCGTTTTCAATGTCCGTTCCGCAGTTCTCCTCCGGCTTGAGCAGAAGATTGTAACGGTCGAAAAGCGATTCGCTTCCCTCCGCCGCGCAGCGAACGCGGATCATATTGTCGGCATACGCGACGATCTCCATTCTTTTTTCTCCAAAGGCAAATTCCTTTTTCATCGCTTCCAAAGCCTTCCTTTCCAAATTCGTTTGTTTTGATGGTTTGATGATCGGGAGGAACGCCGTGCAAACGCTCCTCACCCTTTATTTTTTGCCGCGCTTGCGGCATACGCTTATTTCCGATCGCGTGATTTCGGTATTTTGACGAACGCGTTATAATCGGATGCATCGGGCAGGTGGATCCAGATGAAGGACTGTCCCTTCAGAGAGAAGGTCTTTCCCTGCGCGCCCGTGATCACGTCTTTTCCGACCTCTGCGGTCTTGATCTCGTATTCGTCACTTCCGCGGTTCAGCACGACGACGACCTTTTCACCGCCGTCTCGGCGCTCGTAGCAGAGAACGTCCGCATCCGCGTATACGAAGGAAAACGAGCCCTCGCGGAATACCGTCTCGCTCCTTCTTGCCTTCACGACCTTGCGGTAAAATTCCGTCAGAGCGCGGTCCTCCGATCCCCATGGGAACGGCAGACGGCAGAACGGGTCCTTATGCCCCTCCATGCCCGCCTCGTCTCCGTAATAGATCATCGGAATGCCGGGAACGCTCATCTGAATGCAAACCGCCAGTCGCAATCTCGCAAGCGCGCGCTTACGGGAAGCCGCGGACATCCGATAGCCCGCCCTCTTTTCATAAGGAAGCTTCTCCACCTCCTGATCGCCGAGCATGGTCAGGATGCGCTCGGTATCGTGAGAGCCGAGCAGATTCATGAGCGCGTTCGCCGCCTCGGGCGGATAGTGGGAATAGATGGATTCCAGCGTGCTCCGCAGAAATGCGAAATCGCCCTTGGAAAGATACGCGATGACCGCCTTCTGCACGGGATAATTCATCACGGAATCCAATTCTCTTCCGTTGAAATACTGCTTTCGCAGACCGTAGGATATTTTATTCGTCGCGTCCTCCCAGACCTCGCCGACCACGACGGCATCCGCCTTTTCCTGCCTTACGGTGGAGGAAAGCTCCGCCAGAAAGGCATCGGAAAGCTCGTCTGCCACGTCAAGGCGCCATCCCGCAATGCCCATACGCGTATAACGGCGGACGATGCCGTTTCTGCCGAACAGGAAATGACGGTAGGTCGGATCGTCGGATTTCACGCGCGGGAGGGTCTCTATGCCCCACCAGGACTCGTACTTGGTGGGATATTTCGTGAAGGTATACCAGGAGGAATATTGGGATTTCTCCGATTGTGCCGCACCGATGCAGGGATAATTCGCGTCTTTGTTGAAATAAATACTGTCGCTGCCCGTATGGTTGAAAACGCCGTCCAGGATGATGCCGATTCCTCTCTTTTTCGCCTCGTCGATCAGCGTTTGCAGATCCTCGCGGGTACCGAGCATGGAATCCACGCGGCTGTAATCCGCCGTATTGTATCGGTGATTGGACGACGACTCGAAGATCGGATTCAGATACAGACAGGTCACGCCGAGCGATTCCAGATAATCCAGCTTCGCCGTAATGCCCGCAAGATCGCCGCCGAAAAACACGTTGTTTTTGTTATTGACCGCCTTTTCGCGCAAATGCTCGGGAAACGCTTTGATATCCCTGCATAAAACGGCGTCCTCCTTCGGCGGCAGGTTGCCCGCGGAAAAGAAGCGATCGGGGAAAATCTGATAAAAAACGCCGCCGTACAGCCACGTCGGCGGATGTTTTCTCTTTTCATATACCAGAAGCTGAAAATCACCGCACGCTTCGTCCGCCGCCTCGTAAGTCTCCGTGAAATCGCGCTCCTTCTTTTTCATATCAAAGACGCCCATTTCCGTTTGAACGCGGTATTTATAATAGAAGAGCCCCGTTTTTCTGTCGCCGCCCAGCTTGGACATATCCAGCGTCAGGGAATATCTTCCTTTCTCCTGTGTCATGGGATAACGCTTCCGCTTTCCCGTCGCATCCGAAAAGATCTCCATCGTCACACGGACGGTGGATTCGGGAACTCTGATACGGAATTCAACGGCATCCGCAGTTGAAAACGCGCTCCGCTCCGTAACAGGATTTCCTTTTATGAATTTTTGCTCCAGCCGTTTGGCAACGGCGCCGAATCTTGAAAAACCCGCCATAATAGTGACCATTCCCTTTTATTTTTGGCAATACCGCGGAGCTTCCGCGGCATTGCCTCGAAGAAAAAGCTTTTTAACCGATCAGAAAACGCGCGGAATCCGATTTTTTCTTATTCCGTTACGCTTCTGAGGTTCCAGATATTTTCCGCATACTCGCGGATACTGCGGTCGGATGCGAAGTGACCCGCTCCCGCAATATTGAGGATCGCCTTGGACGTCCATGCGGATCTGTCCTTGTAATCATCCAGCGCAGTGTGATACATTCTGTAATAGGATTCGAAATCTGCAAGACACATATACGGATCGGCAATGTTGTAGTTACCCGTAATGAAATAGCTTGCGATATTCGAGAAGCTTTCGCCCGCGAAGCCCTTGGAAATGCGGTCGATCACCGCTCTGAGTCTGGGATCGTTCGCATAGTACTCGATCGCGGAATATCCGTTTCTCCAGAGCTCCTCTACCTCTTTGGCGTTCAGACCGAAGATGTAGATATTGTCCTTGCCGACGGCTTCCGCCATCTCCACGTTCGCGCCGTCCAGCGTACCGACGGTCATCGCACCGTTGATCATGAACTTCATACAGCCCGTACCGCTGGCCTCCTTGCCGGCAAGAGAGATCTGCTCGGAAATATCCGTCGCGGGCATGAGGATCTCCGCCGTGCTGACGTTGTAATCCTCGAGGAATACCACGCGGATCTTTTCTCTGGCGATGGGATCGGCATCGATCTCGCGGCCGAGCTTCCAGATCAGACGGATGATATCCTTCGCCATATAGTAGCCTGCTGCCGCCTTACCGCCGAAAATAAAGGTCTGGGGCGTAATATCGGCATTCGGATTGGTCTTGATCTCGTCGTAGAGAGCGACGATCTTCAGAACGTTGAGAAGCTGACGCTTGTATTCGTGAATACGCTTGACCTGTACGTCGAAAACGGAGTGCGTATCGAGCTTTTCACCCGTACGGCCGCAGAACCATTCCGCGAAGCTTTCCTTATTTTTGTGCTTGATCGAGCGAACCTCCTCGATCACGCCGGCATCGCCTGCGTATTTCGCAAATTCAGAGAGCGTTTCGGGATTCTTGCGGTAACCGTCGCCGATCGTCTGATCGAGGAGGGCGGCAAGGCCGGGGTTGGAATAGCAGAGCCAGCGTCTGTGCGCGATGCCGTTGGTCACGTTGGTGAACTTTTCGGGCGTCGCCTTATAAAAGTCGTGGAATACGGTCGCCTTGAGAATATCGGAGTGCAATTTGGAAACGCCGTTGACGGTATGAGAGCCGACGACGCTGAGGTTCGCCATACGAACCTGACCGTTGCCCATGATGGACATACGGGAGATGCGGTCCCAATCTCCGGGATAGAGATTCCAGAGGTCAGCGCAGAAGCGGCGGTTGATCTCGCAAACGATATTGTGGATACGGGGCAGACGCAGGCGGAAGATGTCCTCGTTCCAGCATTCCAGCGCCTCGGGCATAACGGTGTGATTGGTGTAAGAAACGACTCTCGTGATCATTTCCCACGCGGTTTCCCACGAGAAGGAATAGGTATCCATGAAGATTCTCATCAGCTCGGGGATACAGAGCGCGGGGTGCGTATCGTTGATATGGATACAGTTCTTCTCGGCGAAGTTGGCAAGCGTGCCGTACTGACCGAGGTGATCCGCGATGATATTCTGAAGGGATGCGGAAACGAGGAAGTACTGCTGGCTGAGGCGGAGGATCTTACCTTCCATATGGTCGTCGGAGGGATACAGAATCTTCGTCAGCGCTTCCGCGTTGGTGTTATGCTCGACAGCCTGCATATACTGTCCCTGGGTGAAAAGCTTCATGTTGAAGTTTTTGATGTCCTGCGCCTTCCAGAGACGGAGGTTGTTGACCGCGGTATTGTTGTAACCGGAAATCATGATATCGTAGGGAATCGCCTGTACCTCGTCGTAATCCACGTGATTGATATTGAGCTTTCCGTTTTCCCATTCCTCGCAGACTCTGCCGCCGAAGCGGACGGAGAACGATTTGTCCGTTCTGGGGACGAGCCAGCCTTCGGAATCGGGCATCCAGATATCGGGAAGCTCCACCTGACTGCCTTCGATGATCTTCTGCTTGAAAAGGCCGTATTCGTAGCACAGGGAAAATCCCGTCGCAGGGTAATCCAGGGTCGTGAGAGAATCCATGAAGCACGCGGCGAGTCTGCCGAGACCGCCGTTGCCGAGTCCGGGGTTGGGCTCGGCTTCGTAAAGATCGCGGATATCGTAGCCGAGTGCCTTCACTGCCGAGGCGTACGCGTCCTCAATGCCGAGATTGCGCAGGTTATTTTTGAGAGAGGGTCCGATCAGGAACTCCATGCACATATAGTAGACGCGCTTCGCGCCGTCTCTTTTCACAAGCCGGCGATATGCGGAGCGCTTCTCCGTCAGCATATCCTTTACGGTAAGAATCACCGCCTTATAAACCTGCGATTTCGTCGCTTCTTCGGGACGAACGCCGAAATATCTGGAAATTTTACTCTCAAGAATGTCCTTGATATCCTGCTCCGTATAATTTCCGTTTACGTTAAACTGATCCATTGTTTTGATCTCCTTCTGAGTAAAAGTGTATGCGCCGCTACGTTACCCGTATCATCTGCCTCTTTTGACAGCAAGCAGGTTCTCGTAGCAAGAAATATAGTCTGCGGCAGACGCATCCCAAGAGAAGTCTACGCGCATGACCTTTTTGACAAGCTCCGTCCATTTTTCGCCGTTTTCATAAAGCGCTTCCGCTTCGCGGATGACGTGGAGCATATCGTGAGCATTATATGTGGAAAACGTAAATCCGTTACCGCTTCCGTCAAAGCCGTAGGGCTTGATGGTATCGTAAAGACCGCCCGTTTCACGAACGATCGGCACGGTGCCGTAGCGGGAAGCGATCATCTGGGAAAGTCCGCACGCCTCACTCTTGGAGGGCATGAGGAACATATCTGCGCCCGCGTAGATCAGCTTGGACAGCGCGCGGTCGTAGATCAGATTGATGGAAGCCTTGCCGGGATAACGCGCCGACATGGAGGAGAAGAAGTTTTCGTAGCCCTTTTCGCCCGTTCCGAGAAGAACGAACTGTACGTTGTCCTTCATCAGCTCGTTGAAGATCGCGAGCACGAGGTCAAAGCCCTTGTGGGAAGCCAATCTGGAAACCATGGCGATCACGGGAACGTCGGGATTGATGTCCAGACCGAATCTCTTCTGGAGCGCTTCCTTGTTTTTCTGCTTGCCCGTCAGATCGTCCGCGCTGTAAGCGAAGGGCAGCTCGGGATCCGAGGCGGGATTGTTGTAAGCCGTATCGATGCCGTTGACGATACCGCCGATCTTATCGTTGTACTGACGGAGAATGTTCTGCAAGCCGCAGCCGTAAGCATCCGTCTGGATCTCCTTGGAATAATTCGGGCTTACCGTCGTGACGTAATCCGCGCAGACGACAGCGCCCTTGGTGAGGTTGAGCATACCGTTATATTCCACGATCAGATTATCCGAGCCCGCGAGATCGAAGATATCTTCCATCATATTCATATCGTATACGCCCTGGTATTCGATGTTGTGAATGGTGTATACGGCGCGGATGCGGAAATATTCGGGGATCAGGGTGTAGCTTCTCTTGAGCTTGATGACGGCGAGAGCGGTCTGCCAGTCGTTTGCGTGGAAGACGTCGGGATAGAAATCCACCGCGCTCATCAGCTCGAGAACGGCGACGGAGAAGAACGCGAAGCGTTCCGCATCGTCAAAGCTTCCGTAAAGGCTGCTTCTTCTGAAGTAATATTCGTTGTCGAGGAAATAGTAGGTCACGCCGTCCTTTTCCAGCGAGTAGATACCGCAGTACAGCTTGCGCCATGCGAGCGGCACCATCATATGCTTGACGTACGTCATCTGTCTGCGCCATTCCGCCTTGATCTGTCCGTAATACGGCATAACCACGCGAACGTCGCATTCCGGATTTTTCTGTTTGACTGCGGCGGGAAGAGAGCCGAGAACGTCTCCCAAGCCTCCCGTTGCCGCAAAGGGCATAACTTCGCTGCCTGCATACAAAATCTTTTTCATATTCATATATAATGACCTTTCCTTTCTGGGTTCATTCAAAAACACGTTAAAACGTCAATCCTTGTATATGCATCCGGGCTTTCGGAATGGAAGCAAGAGGTAAAAGGAAATCCGCATTCCCCCTTACGTCTTACTTCCATTCCGATACGGGCGCGGACGCCCGTATCGGTGTTCGGGGATATGGATCGGGAATCAGACCATCTTACCTCTGTCGATATAGAGCGGCAGAGTGGAATGTCCGGAAATGTTCACGTTGTTGCGGATCACGACGTTCTTGTCGCAGACCGTATACGCGACGGATGCCGTATCGGAAATGATGGTATCCTGGAAAAGAATGCTGTTCTTCACGACGGCGCCCTTGCCGACTCTGACACCGCGGAAGAGAATGCTGTTTTCAACGGTACCCTCGATCACACAGCCGTCGGCGATCAGGGAATTCTTCACCCGGGAGTCCTCGCTGTAGTATGCGGGGGCGGAGTTGCGGACCTTCGTGAAGATCGGTCTTTCCTCCACGCCGAAGAGAGAATCGAACATTTCCTGATTTTCGATCAGCTGCATATTGCAGGCAAAATAATCCTCGAAGGAGGAAATGCAAGCGAAATAGCCGTCGTATCTGTAGATACGGAAGTTTCTCGTATACAGGCTCTTGAGGAATACGTCGCGCGTAATGCTGGTATAGCCGTGCGCGATGGAGTCCAGAACGAAATCCTGGAGATATTTACGGTTCAGAACGATGATGTTCAGGCTGACGTCCGCATAGCCGTCGAAATTGGTGGGATTCGGGAGCAGGTCGGTGATCCTGCCGTCCTTGCTGGAGAAAACGAGCGTATTGGCCTTCGCGGTCGCGCGGTCAAGCTCCATGCGCTTGACGGCGATGGTCACGTCCGCGCCGCTTTCGATATGATCGTTGAGCACGTCGTTGAAGTCAATATTGCAGATCACGTTGCAGTCCGCCATCACGACGTAATCGGAGGTCATCTGGGCGATGGAATAGCCCACGCTCTTGAGCGCCTCCAATCGGGTGTTGGAAAGATTGTTTCTCGTGCTTCCGTCGAAATTGATGTAGGGCGGAAGGATCTTGACACCGCCGGAGCGGCGCGCGAGATCCCAGTCCTTACCGGTTCCGATGTGGTCCATCAGGGAGTGGTAATTGTACTGCGTGATGACGTTGATATTGCTGATATTGGAGTTCACCATATTGGAGAGCGGGAAGTCGATCAGACGGTAGCGGCATCCGAAGGGAACGGATGCGAGGGTGCGGACTCTCGTCAGCTCCGAAATCTCGTTATCGTGAAGATTGGAAAAAATAATACCTGTTACAGACATTTTCGTTACCTCCTCAAGCAATATAATCTTTGATGTTGGCGGCATCGATCATGGCGCCGCCGCCGATCTCGCTGTTTACGGGGAATTTCAGACCCGCGCCGACGAGCAGGAGCTTTTCGCTTTCCTTGCTTTCTCCGATCACGCTGTTCTCACCGATCACGGTATCGCTGTCAACGATCGCGTATTCCACCTTTGCGCCCGCGCAAATACGCACGTCGCTCATGATCACGGAATCGCGGACGACCGCGCCCTTTTCCACGACGACGCCGTTTGCCAGGACGGAGTTTTCCACGGTACCGTCGATCACACAGCCCTCGGTGATCATCGAATTTCTGATCGAGGAATCCGCGCCGATCCTGTGCGGCGGATACGCCTCGTGGCGGTAGAAGATGCGGAAATTGCGATCGTAAAGGTCAAAGGCAGGAGGATTGCCGAGCAGATCCATATTGGCTTCCCAGAGGCTGGTCAGCGTACCGACGTCCTTCCAATAGCCCTGGAACGCGTAGGTATACATCGGGCAGCCGTCATTCAGCATATTGGGGATGATATTTTTACCGAAGTCGTTGGAGGATGCGGGATTGGCTTCGTCCTCGATCAGGTATTTTTTCAGGACCTTGGTCGTGAATATGTAGATGCCCATGGAGGCCTTGTTGCTCTTGGGCTGCTTGGGCTTTTCTTCAAATTCCACGATCTTGTTATTTTCGTCGGTATTGAGGATACCGAAGCGGCTTGCCTCCTCCATCGGAACCTCAAGCACGGCGATCGTGCAATCCGCACCGTTTTTCTTGTGCTCGTCAAGCATTTTGCTGTAGTCCATTTTGTAGATATGGTCGCCGGACAAAATCAAAGTATATTCGGGGTCGTAGCGCTCGATGAACGTCAGGTTCTGATAGATCGCGTTCGCGGTGCCGCGATACCAATCCTTACCGCCCTTCGCTTCGTAGGGAGAGAGGACCGTAACGCCGCCGCGGGTGCGGTCGAGATCCCAAGGTTCACCGTTACCGATATATTCGTTCAGAACAAGAGGCTGGTACTGCGTCAGAACGCCGACGGTATCAATGCCGGAATTCACGCAGTTTGACATCGGGAAGTCAATGATACGGTATTTACCTCCAAAAGGAACCGCCGGCTTCGCCGTTTTTTCCGTCAGCGTGTAGAGACGGCTTCCCTGACCGCCCGCAAGAAGCATTGCGATACATTCTTTTTTCTGGAACATGAGAATTTCCTGCCTTTCGTTTTATGATAAAAATGCTCGTTTGCGCGCTTTTTATCTGCGGAAAAACACGCAAAAAGCGAATCAGACAATACGCACGGGCGCACGCCGCCCATACGGCATAGTTAGACTAAAATAATTATATATGAATTTATCAAAAAAAGCAAGGTTGATTAAAGAAATTCAGCACACGCCCCCATATTTTTGTTCAAAATCACTATAATACCGCTATATTTGAAAAAGAAAAAGCGAGATGTAGTTCACATCTCGCCGCAAAACGACAATTTTTTCGTATTTTACGCATTTTCCGGTTTTACGAGCATACCGTTTTCCATCCGATACACGTCCGCGCCCATGAGCGCCGCCTCCGCGCTGTCGTGGCTGATGATCAGAGCCGTCTTATCCGACAGGAATCCGCGCAGGTACGATACGACCGTCTGCTTGATCCCGGCATCGAGGCTTTTGAAGGGCTCGTCCATCAGATAAACGTCCGCATCGTACGCCACCGCGCGCGCCAGAGAGACTCTCGCCGCCATGCCCGTGGAAAGCTCCGCCGGATAGAGCGCCTCCGCGCCGCCGAGTCCGAACGCCGCCAGGATCTCCGCCGCCCTTCTCTCTGCATCCTTCCGCTCCTTTTTGCCGCGGCGCATGACCGCCGTCACGTTTTCCAGCACCGTCGCGGTCGGAAACAGACGGGGCTCCGCGAACACGACCGCCGTTTTTCCGCTTTTCTCAACGGCTCCGCCGTCCTGCCCTTCAAGCCCGGCGGCAATGCGGAGAAGCGTCGTTTTTCCGCATCCCGATGCGCCGAAGAGCATGACGCACTCACCTTTTTCCACGGTGAGAGAAACGTCGGAAAGCACCTTTTTCTCTCCGAAGGATTTCTCAATCTTCAAGAGCTTTAACATTTTTCATCCCTCCGTTCTTCACCATGCAATCCAACAGGCGGATCACGCCCTTTTCGATCAGAACGCTCATGATCACGACCACGATCGTCCACGCGTACAGCTCCTCCGATTCCAGATAGACCTTCGCGCTGTTGAGATTGAGCCCGATGGAATATTTCGGCGTACAGATGACCTCCGCCGCAATGCCCGCCTTCCACGCCAGACCGAGGGAGGAACGGCAGGATGCCGAGAAATAGGGGATCACGGACGGAAGCAGACAGTATCGGAGCCGCTTTCCGAAGCCGAAGCCGAAGGTGTCCGCCACCTCCCGCAGTTCCATCGGAACGGAGGAGATGCCCTTTCTGACGTTGGAAAAGACGATCGGGAGCGCCATGAGCATGGCGGATACCATCGGAACGTAGCTTTTCTCCATCACGAAGAGCATGAGAATGATGATCGAAGCGATAGGCGTCGCCTTGATCACGGAAACGGCGGGCGAAAGCACGCCGTCAAATATGCCGAGCCATGCGCAGAGCGAGGCGATCAGCGCACCGCCGAGGATACCGAGGATCAGCCCCGCGAAAATTCTGCCCAGCGAATACAGACAGTCCAGATAAAAGCGGCTCGTTCCCATCAGCTCGCACAGCTTCCGAAAAACGGCAAGCGGCGTCGGCAACACCGTGGGGCGCGCCAACACCGCCGAAAAAGCTTGCCACAGCAATATCCAGAAAACAAAGCAGAACGCCGCGCGCAAAACCTTTTTCAGAATATTACTCGCCATAAAATTCGTCCGTGGGAAGCTTACCGCCGACGGATTTGGGGTTTGCGGTATAGAGGACGTTCAGGATGTTCTTCATATACGCAATGCCGTTTTCACCGTCGATGCAGCAGATATTGCAGTTCGGGATCGCCTTTTCCGCGAGCGCCGCCTTCGGAACGATGCCGTGCTTTTCGATCAGAAGGGAAGCGTCCTTGGGATTGCCGACGACGTAAGCGACGGATGCCTTATATTCTTCCATGAACTTTGCAAAAGCTTCGGGATGCTCTTTCTTGAATTTGTCGGAAACGATGATGCAGCCCTGAACGAGCTCGCCGTCGCCCAGCTTCTGCCATTCCTCCGTGACGTTGAGCGCAATGCGGAGATCGTTGTTGCCGTTTTTCTTGGCAGTCATCAGCGCGCTCGTGACCTGAGGCTCGGGAAGCAGACCGATCGCCGCGTCGTTTGCCGCAAGCTTGGTTGCAAGCTCAGCGTGCTCCGCGATATATTCGATCTCCACGTCGGTTGCGGGATCGATGCCGTTTTCCTTGAGCAGATGCTCGAGGATATACTGGGGCGTCGCGCCCTGTCCGGTCGCGTAGATCTTCTTGCCCTTGATATCGGCAAGGCTGTTCACGGTATTACCGTTTTCGAGAATATAGAGAACGCCGAGCGTGTTGATCGCCGCAAAGCTGATATCCACGTCGGGCTTATTGAAGAGCACGGAAGCGAGGTTGACGGGAACTGCCGCGATGTCGACCGTACCCGCGATCACTGCCGCGGAAACCTCCTCGGGAGCCGCCGCGAGATTGATCTCGTATTTGTTTTTCGCCGTTCCGTTCTCGCTGTTTTCCATCAGCTGAACCATACCCATACCGGTGGGCCCCTTCAGAGCAAGTACGCGGACCGTGACGTCGTCGTCCTCGCCGCCTTTATTGTTGTTGCAGGATACCGGAGCAAGCACCATGACTGCCGCCAGCAACAAAGCCAAAAATTTTTTCATGTGATACACCTTTCTTTCATTTTTTCATTATTTTGCGTTTCTCGGCTTGATCTTTCTTTCCAGAAGCGATCTGTCCAGAATCCGCATTTTCTTTCCGTCGTGGGCGATCGCGCCCTCCAGCTTCAGCATATCGACCGCGCGGTAGAGCGTCGTTCTGCCGATATCGAGAGAAGAAGCGATCCTCGACATATTGACGGAAAGCTCGCCGTTTTCGTCCGCCGCGCGCAGAAGATAGCCCGCAAGGGCGGCATCCGCGCGTTTTGCCGTAAAGCCGGTGATCTTTCGGTTCAGGAAGAAGATCCTTTCGGAAAGAAACGCGATATATGCCGAGGCAACGGCAAAATCGTTTCTGATGATTGTTTCCAATACGTTCCGTTCTATGAAAAGGATCCGGCATTTCGTCTGCGCGCAGACGGTGCTGACCGCCTCGCGCTCGGAAAAGAACACCGTTGCCGCGCCGAAAACGTCCGATGCGCCGAGACGGTTGAGCAGAATGTGCTTATCGCTCCCCTTCCCGTATACGCACGCCTTGCCCGAAAGCAAAACGCCGAGTCCGCGGAACGAACCGTAGTTCTCCGCATCGACGATCGTCTCGCCCGCAGAAAAGTCGGTCTCCTCCAGCGCGCCGAGAACGGCTTCCGTTTCCGCAGACATCTCCGCAAAGACGGCGGTTCCGCGAAGAACCCTCTCCCTGCATTCTCTTTCCTTTTTTGATAACATCCGATCACCAACCTTCACAGAACTGTTCTGTTTGGAACACTTTCATTCTATCACGGTGTTTTGCTTTTGTCAAGAAAAAGTTTGAAAAATCTTTGAAAAACTATATCTTTTTTTTGAATAATTTGATATAATGAATTGGAAATATATTTATAAAAGGACGTTTTTCCGTCAGTACGAATCAGGAGGCTCTATGACAACGCTTTTTCAAGATTTTCAACGTATCATCCGTGAGAACGAACCGCTTTCTTCTCACAGCACCATGCGCGTGGGCGGTCCCGCCGCGCTCGCCGCTTTTCCGACGTGCGCAGACGAGCTTTCCGCGCTGATCGCAAGAGCGGGGGAGGGCGGCGTTCGCTATATCATCGTCGGTAACGCCTCCAATATCCTTTTCTCCGACAGAGGCTTCGACGGACTTGCGATCTTCACGACGGCGATGCGCCGCGTAAGCTGGAATGGCTCTGCGGTCACCGCCGAATGCGGCGCTTCTCTGACGGGGCTTGCCGCCGCAGCAACCAAAAAGGGGCTTTCCGGTCTGGAATTCGCCTTCGGCATTCCGGGAACGGTCGGCGGCGCCGTCTATATGAACGCGGGCGCTTACGGCTCACAGATCTCCGCCGTTCTGACGGCGAGCGAATATCTGCGGGACGGCGTCATTCACCGCAGAGAGGCGGCGGATCACGCCTTCGGCTACCGCACCAGCGTTTACCGCTCGACCGACGACGTCATTCTTTCGGCAGAATTCACCCTGACGCCGGGCGATCCCGAAGCGATCGCCGCGAAGGCAAAGCAGAACATGGAATCCCGCCGTTCCAAGCAGCCGCTCGAATATCCCAACGCGGGCAGCGTTTTCAAACGTCCCGAGGGCGCCTTCCCCGGCGCGCTGATCGAGCAGGCAGGACTCAAGGGTCTCCGCATCGGCGGCGCGGAAATTTCCGAAAAGCACGCCAATTTCATCATCAACCGCGGAAACGCAACCGCAGACGATATTCTCCGTCTGACGGAAACCGCGCAAAAAAGGGTTTACAGTCAATTCGGCATCCTTCTGGAGACCGAAATCATTCACATACAGTAATATACAGCAATACGGTAGAATCAGGAGTTGTAAAATGTCTTTTTCCGGCGATACAAAATCCGCTCTCGCGCAGGAATCCATACAAAAAAGCTGCTGTCTGACCGCCTGTCTGGCGGGTATGCTCCACTTTTCCCCCATCTCGGCGGAAAACGTGCTGACCTTCAAAACGGATTCCCGCGAGGTTTTCGATATGTTCTCTCACGCGCTTTCCGCCGTCGCGGACGTGCAAGCGGAAATGAAGAGAGCAGGCGCCGCTTACAAAACCGAGCTTTCGGGCGAAAATTTTGAGCGCATCCGCCATCTGACCGTCAAAGCCGACGGCGACGAAACGATCACACGCTTTTTCTCGTGCAGAAAATGCGACAATATGTTCTTCCGCGGCGCGTTTTTAGCCTCGGGCTTCGTCAATCCTCCCGACAAGCCGGGACGCATCGAGCTGTCCACCGTCGATGCCGACGTCGCCTGCGACAGCGCGACCGCGCTCACGCGGCACTTCCGACTGCCCAAGCTCTCCGTCCGCCGCGGCAATCAGATCATTTACTACCGCGATACGGAAAGCATCGAATATTTTCTTTCCTATATCGGCGCGAACAAGGCGGCGTTCGCCATCATCAACGCGCAGATGCTCAAGGAAAAGACCAACGAGGTCAACCGCAAGAAAAATTGCGACATCGCCAATATCACAAAAAGCATCACTGCCTCGGGCATCTATATCGAAGCCATTCAGTGCCTGATGGAAAGCGGCGATTTCGACAAGCTTCCGCCCGAGCTCAAGCAAACGGCAAAGCTCCGCATGGAAAACGATACGCTCACGCTCGCAGAGCTTGCCGCGCTCGAAAATCCCCCCATCTCGAAATCGCAGGTCAGCAAGCGCCTGCAAAAAATCTATTCTCTTTATCAATCTCTCCGACAGGCGGAATGATTCCGCCGTCAAAAGAAAGGAAATCTTATGCCGTTCGTTCATCTTCATCTGCACAGCGAATACAGTCTGCTTGACGGCGCCTGCCGTGTCCGCGACATTCCCCGCCGCGCCGCGGAGCTCGGTCAGAAGGCGGTCGCCATCACCGACCACGGCGCGATGTACGGCGTCGTGGATTTTTACCGCGCCTGCCTGGAATACGGTGTCAAGCCGATCATCGGATGCGAGGTCTACGTTGCCGCGGGCTCCCGCTTTGACAAGCGGCATGAAACGGACAGCGCGCGTTACCATCTGGTTTTGCTCGCCAAAAACGAAACCGGATACAAAAATCTGATCTATATGGTCTCCAAGGCGTATACGGAGGGCTTCTATTCCAAGCCCCGCATCGACCTTGAACTTCTGGAGGAGCGTTGCGAGGGTCTGATCTGCCTCTCCGCCTGTCTGGCGGGCTACGTTCCCCGTCTGCTTTCCAACGGCGAATACGAGAAGGCGAAGGCGCACGCGCTCTCCATGCAAAAGCTGTTCGGCAAGGACGGCTATTATCTGGAGCTTCAGGATCACGGCATCGCGGAGCAGAAGGCGCTCAACCGGGATCTTCTCCGTCTCTCACGGGAAACGGGAATCCCGCTCGTGGCGACCAACGACGTGCATTATCTCCGCAGAAACGATGCCGACACGCAGGCGGTCCTGATGTGCATACAGACGGGCAATAAAATTGCCGACGGCAGACCCTTCGGCTTTGAGACGGATGAATTTTATATGAAGAGCGAGGAGGAAATGACCGCGCTCTTCCGCGATTATCCGAACGCCGTCGAAAATACGCAGAGGATCGCCGATCTCTGCCAATTTGATTTTGATTTCACGAAGCTCTATCTGCCCCGCTTCCGCCCCTCCACGGGAGAAACGCCCGAGGATTATCTGCGCCGTCTGACGATGGAGGGCTTTGAAAAGAAGGTGTCAGACGGAGAGATCGTCTTTCACGGGGAGCACACCGAAGCCGTCTACCGCGAGCGCATCGAATATGAGCTGTCCGTCATCACGGGCATGGGCTACGCGGAATACTATCTGATCGTCTCCGACTTCATCCGCTACGCCAAGAGCGCGTCCATCCCCACGGGTCCCGGACGAGGCTCGGGTGCGGGAAGCCTCGTCGCCTATCTCGTCGGGATCACCGACGTCGATTCCATCCGCTTCCATCTGATGTTCGAGCGTTTTCTGAACCCCGAGCGCGTCAGTATGCCCGACTTTGATACGGACTTCTGCTACGACCGACGCCAGGAGGTCATCGAATACGTTTCCGAAAAATACGGCAGGGATCACGTCTGCGGCATCTCCACCTTCGGAACGCTTGCCGCCAAAGCCGTCATCCGCGACGTCGGCAGGGTGCTCGGTATGAGCTACGCCGAGGTCGACGTCGTTGCCAAAGCCATTCCCAACGACCTGCACGTCACGATCGCGGATGCCATGTCGGGCGCGCTCGGCGATATGTACGAAACGAGCGAGAACGTCCGCCGTCTGGTCGATATCTCCCAAGCTCTGGAGGGTATGCCGCGCCATCCCTCCGCGCACGCCGCGGGCATCGTCATCACGGACAAGCCCGTGCACGAATACGTCCCCGTCGCCGTCAACGACGAAATGATCCTCACGCAATTCCCCATGGATACCGTCGCGCGGGTCGGTCTGTTGAAATTCGACTTCCTCGGGCTCCGCTATCTCACGATCATGTCCGATACGGAGAAGCAGATCCGTCTGCGCGAGCCCGATTTCGATCTGCGGCGCGTACCCTTTGACGACAGGCTGACCTACGAGCTGATCTCCTCGGGCAGGACCGACGGCGTTTTCCAGCTGGAATCGGGCGGTATGCGAAAAATGCTCACCGCCATGCGCCCCGTTTGTCTGGAGGATATCATCCTCGCCATCTCCATCTACCGCCCCGGTCCGATGGATTCCATCCCGAAATTTCTCGAATACCGTGCGCACCCCGAAAAGATCAAATACAGTGCGCCTCAGCTCAAAAGGATCCTCGACGAAACCTCCGGATGTATCCTGTATCAGGAGCAGGTCATGAATATCTGCCGCGATATCGCGGGCTTCTCCTACGGCAGAGCCGACATCATCCGCCGCGCCATGTCCAAAAAGAAGGCGCAGGAAATGGAGAACGAACGACACGCCTTCATCTTTGGTGAAAAGGACGAAAACGGCAAGGAGATCTGTCACGGCGCGATCGCCGCGGGCATTTCCGAAGCCGTCGCCAACGAAATTTTCGATACGATGTCGTCCTTCGCCGCCTATGCCTTCAATAAGAGCCACGCGACCGCCTACGCCTATACCTCCTATCGCACCGCGTATCTGAAGGCGCATTACCCCTGCGAATATCTCGCCTCCCTGCTCACCTCCGTGCTGGGCAATATGACGAAAACCGCCGTCTATATTGATCAGGCGCAAAAAATGAAGATCCACGTTCTCGGCCCCGACATCAACGAAAGCCGCGAGCTTTACAGCGTGATCGATCACGAGGGGAAACGCGCGATCCGCTTCGGTCTGCTCGGTGTCAAAAACGTCGGCAGGAGCTTCCTGCTCGAGGTCATGAACGAGCGCGCCTCCGGACGCTTCACCTCGTTTGAAAACTTCATTTCCCGTATGAGCAGCCGCGAGCTGAACAAACGGCAGGTAGAAGGTCTGATCAAAAGCGGCGCCTTCGATTCCCTCGGAACCAAACGCGCGGCGCTCCTCTCGGAATATGAAAGGATCATTGACATCTACGTCAAAAAGAATCGCGGAAGAGTCGAAGGTCAGCTCGATCTTTTCACCATCGGCAACTTCACCGCGGAGGAGGATTATCCCGAGCCCGATTACGCCTACCCGGACCTGCCCGAGCTTTCCACAAAGGAAAGGCTCTATCAGGAAAAAGAAAGCATGGGAATGTATTTTTCCGGACATCCGTTCGACGATTATAAGGCGCACGCAAGCGCGCTCGGCGCCGTAGAATCGCTCGGCGGCTTTGCGTCCGAGTCCGAGGACGAGCCGTGCCGTTATCGGGATCGCGAGACCGTGACCGTCGGAGGCATGATCACCTCCAGGACCAACAAGCAGACCAGAACGGGCGCGCCGATGGCTTTCATTGCGATCGAGGACCGATTCGGAGAAATGGAGCTCGTCGTTTTCCCCAAGGTGCTGGAAAAGTACACGCATCTGCTTTCTCCCGATACGCCGATCGCGGCGATCGGCGAGCTTTCCGTCACGGAGGACGGCGCACCCAAGCTCCTCGTCTCCGCCGTCGAGATCCTACAGGAGCATTTCACGGGAGAAGCAACACCCCTGCAAAAGCCCGTTTATCAGAAAAGAGAGATCCCCGACAGCGTAGCTGCCGCCAAGCGCCGTTCCGACAGCAATGCGCAGCCGATCCCATCCGCGCCTGTGCAAGCGCCCGCTCCGTCCGCTCCGCAGAAGCCCAAAACGCTCTATCTGAAGGTTCCCGGTATGCAGAGCGAGGAATGCCGACGCGCTTGCAGCCTGCTCGAAATCTTCGAGGGAACGACGCCCGTGATTTTCTATGACAGCACGACGAAAAAGTACGTCAAGGCGGTCGGCAGGGAAACCCAGCTTCTGCCCAATATGTATAAGCTTCTGCAAACGATCCTCGGATCGGATGCCGTGATCTACAAATAACAACCGTTCATTATCATTGCCCGAAAGGACTTTTCTATGTTTGATGCCGATCTTTTCTGTGCGAATCTTTCCACGCTTCGCCGCAATGCCGATATGACGCAGTCCGAGCTTGCCGACAAGCTGAATCTCACGCGTCAGGCGGTTTCCCGTTACGAAAAGGGAGACAGCTTCCCCGATATTTCCATTCTCGTCAAAATTGCCGAGATCTTCAAAATTTCCATCGACGAGCTGATCGGCGCGGGCGCCCCGACCGACGGCGAGCAGGAGCTTCTGAAAAACGCCGCGCTCGGCAAGGACCTCGGGACCTGCCGCTGCAACATTCACGAGCTGGAGAATATCGCGCCCCTGCTGAAGCCCAGCGCGCTTGACCGCGCCATTCAGGGCTTTGCCTCACAGGGCATTGACATTTCCAATCTCGCATCGCTCTTTTCCTATATGAGCGACAGAGGCTTCTGGGAGCTGCTCGAATCCTCGGATTTCCAAAGCATCGATACGGCGCTTCTGGAAAAAACCCTGCCCTTCATGAATTTCTCCGCGAAGCTTTCTATCTTTGATAAGATCATCCGCGGAGAGATCGACTGGCATTTTCTCTCCGTTCTGATGAAGTACATCCGCGTTTCCGATACCGTCATCGAAGCCGCCGTCATCGACGGCGTTCTGGACGAGGGCGTGCTTACCCTCATCCGCGAATTTCACGATAATCGGATCAAGAGCATGAAAAAATGCGAGGCCTGCGGAGAATTTTCGCCGCCCGAAACGCTGTTCTGTATGTTCTGCGGAAAGAGGTTTCCGAAAAATTGAGTTTTCTGTATTCTACCATCGGATGCACAAAAACCACACAACGACATTTAAGTCTGTTGTGTGGTTTTTTGTCATGCTACGAATTCACTGTCTGTTCTTCTCTTCCTCTTTCATAGCAGTAATAATGGTATTGAGGTTGATCGCCCGCTCAATATCCTCCAATTTTTCCATTTGCGCATTGTTCATCTGCTCCAGATGCTCCATATGCTCCAGACGTCTGATCTCGGCATCCAACTGTCGGAATGCTTCGGGAGCTGTAGTCGCCACTTTTTTGCGCACCTGGTTCAGACAAAATTCAATTGCCGCTACAGAAAAATAGTCTGCCGGGACGATGTCAAACAAGCCCTCTTGATAGATTTCTCTCAGCAGCTCAACCATATCCCGCTCGCAGGTTTCGGCTTCTGCGGTATACTGCTGAAGCAGGACGGGCTTTCGGGTTTCCAGCTCGTCCGATTCCTTCTTCGTCTTGAGATAATTGAAAAGAGCAACGCCGCCCACGACCCCCAGAGAGACCGTAAAGATAGAAAGCTCAATTCGGATGTCGCGACAGGCAACTATGGCAAGCGCCAGAATCACGATACCGATAACAGCAAGAACCGTCAGTGTCATGCAGAATTTCAGCTTATTTTTCAAGCGTTCGCTTTCATTTTGTATAAAAATGATACCATTCTGCGCCTGTACTCGCTGCGCCTGCTTATCTTCCAATGATTCCGCATACTCCAGACAGAGCTCCAAATCGCCTTTCAAGCTCATTTCTGCTTATCCTCTGCCAGCGCACCGTTCCAGCCAAGTTTGACAGCGATGGGATACAATTCATTGGGAGCAAAGGTAACGGAAATGCCGTCACCGGAGAACGCCCTGCCCCAATCCTCCAGAGCAGATCCCGCGTATACGGTCGAGGTGTCGCCCGCAACCTGTCCGGCGAACATCATGGCAGCTCCGGCAAATTTCATAGCCTTGGCAGACTTTTTGCTCATCGAGGAAATGCGGATCTTGTGCGTGCCGACGGAAACGGGCACGTCCAGTTGCAACTTTTTGCTCTTCAAAATGTAATTCTGATCGTCTACGGAAATATATACATTATATCCGGCAAAATAATTGATGGGGTACATAATCATCATCCAAACAGGAAGATGCGGACGACAGCTGATTCTGAGAGTCGCCATACCTGCAATCGGGACATGAGCAGGCTGACCGCAGAATGGACAAGTGTCGGCGGTTTGAGGAATTTTTTTCATACAGTGAGGACAAAACATAGAAAATACCTTCTTTCTTAAATGTTGATAACACCTTATAAGGTGTATATTACATATTATACACCTTTTTAGGCGTTTGTCAAGAACAATTATTAGGTATATAATTTTTTATAGAGATTATATAGAGAGTGTGGTGAGGATTTGTGAAACTTGGTGCACGATTGAAAGAAGCAAGAACAGGCAAGGCAAGCCAATTGGAAATCGCAGAATTACTTTATACAACGCAACAACAGATTAGCAAATATGAAAATGACATACAAGAGATTCCGTGCCGTCATATTATCACTTTGGCTCGATACTACGACGTTTCAACGGACTATCTGTTAGGCTTAACGGACAATAAAGATAAATATTGGTAACATGATTAGGGCTCGTTTGAAAAATGACAACACACCCCCAAACGGTCATTTTTTTAACAAGTCCTAAAAAGTAAGCAAAAAGCCGATGCAATTTCTGCATCGGCTTTTTCGGCTTATTTGATGTCAATGACGGGATAGCCCTGATCCTCAACGGTCTTTTTGAGCGTTTCGTTTGCGATTTCCGCGGTGAGCGTGAGCTTTGCCGTGCCCTTTTTGTGGCTGACGACGGCTTCGCTGACTTCGGGCAACGCTTCGAGACAGTTTTTAACTCTCGCTTCGCAATGCTTGCACATCATACCTTTGATTTTCATCGTTTTTTCCATTTTGGTTTCCTCCGTTTGTTGTTTGTTTTTATGTTTCGTACTGCGGATCTTCGTGAGATTGAGCCGCAGCGCGTTGCTGACCACACAGAAGCTGGAAAGACTCATCGCCGCCGCGCCGAACATGGGGCTGAGCTTGATTTGCCACAGCGGATACCACGCGCCCGCCGCCAGCGGAATGCCGACCGCGTTATAGAAGAACGCCCAGAAAAGATTCTGATGAATATTTCTCAGCGTCGCTCTGCTGAGACGGATCGCGGCGGGAACGTCGGAAAGTCTGCTGTTCATCAGCACGACGTCTGCCGCATCAATGGCGATATCCGTGCCCGCGCCGATGGCGATGCCGATATCCGCGCGCGTCAGAGCGGGGGCATCGTTGATACCGTCGCCGACCATGGCGACCTTGCCCTGCTCGCAAAGCTTGCGGATCACCTCTTCCTTGCCGTCGGGGAGTACGCCCGCGATGACCTCGTCCGCGCCGACCTCTCTTGCGATCGCGGCGGCAGTGCGCTCGTTGTCCCCCGTCAGCATAACGACGCGGATGCCCATCTCTCGCAGTTCGCGGATCGCCGCGGGGCTGTCCTCACGGATCACGTCCGCAACGGCGACGATGCCGAGCATACTGCCGTTTTTTGCAAAG
Organism: Clostridia bacterium; assembly: GCA_017412045.1. GTDB lineage: Bacteria > Bacillota > Clostridia > Oscillospirales > CAG-272 > QALR01. The sequence continues at coordinate 29,142 of JAFQOX010000017.1, read as the reverse complement.
AAAAGCGGCGTTTTTCCTTCATCGGCAAGCGCGCTTGCCTGCGCTTGCATATCCTCCGTCACAGACGCTCGGGATGCAATGAAGGCGAGATTTCCGCCGAAAAGCGTATCGCTTCCGTATGTTGCGGAAAGACCGTTTCCCGGAAATACGGTAAAATCCGAAACCGCCCCTGCCTTCATGCCGAGATCCTCCGCGCGTTCGCGGATCGCTCTTGCCAGCGGGTGCTCGCTGTTTTTCTCCAGCGTATAGGCAAGAGAAAGAAGCGTCTCCTCCGAAACGCCCGACGCGGGAAGCACGGAAACGACCTTGGGCGCGCCGCTCGTCACCGTTCCCGTTTTATCGAGAACGACGGTTTTCACCTTGCCCGTTTCCTCCAGCGCCGTCGCCGTTTTGAAAAGAATGCCGTTTTTCGCGCCCTTTCCCGTTCCGACCATGATCGCCACGGGCGTTGCCAGACCGAGCGCGCAGGGACAGCTGATAACGAGCACGGAAATGCCCATCGAAAGCGCAAAACCGACGGATCCTCCCGCGATCATCCAAATCGCGAAGGCGATCGCCGCAATGGAGATGACGACGGGAACGAAAACACCCGAAACCTTATCTGCGATCTTTGCGATCGGCGCTTTCGTTGCCGCCGCGTCGCTGACCATGCGGACGATCTGTGCCAGCGCGGTATCTTCACCGACTCTTGTCGCCTCGCATTTGAGAAATCCCGATTCGTTGGTCGTTCCCGAAGAAACGGAATCACCGACCGCCTTATCGACGGGAATGCTTTCTCCCGTCAGCGCCGATTCGTTCACGGCGCTTCCGCCCTCGACGACGATGCCGTCCACGGGAATATGCTCGCCGGGGCGAACGATGAAAATATCACCCTTTTTTACGGCTTCGATCGCAACGACCGTTTCTTCTCCGTCGCGCAAGACCGTTGCCGTCTTGGGCGCAAGCGCCATCAGACCTGCGAGTGCATCCGTCGTTTTGCCCTTGGCTCTCGCCTCCAGCATTTTGCCGACGGTGATCAGCGTCAGGATCATTGCCGCCGATTCAAAATACAGATCATGCAAGCCGTGCATGACAGCCGAAGGATCTCCGTCCATCTGCGCCGCCGTCATCGCAAAAACGACGTACACGCTGTATACGAACGATGCGCCCGAGCCCAACGCCACGAGCGTATCCATATTCGGCGCGCCGTGCAAAACGCCCTTTGTGCCGTTGATAAAGAATTTCTGATTGATCACCATCACGATCGCGCAGAGCAAAAGCTCCAGAAGTCCGATGGCAAGCGGATTTTCCGCGAGAACCGCGGGCAGGGGAAAGCCCCACATCACGTGTCCCATCGAAATATACATCAGAAGCGCCAGAAAGCCGAGCGACGCAATCAATCGCTTTTTCATCAGAGGTGTTTGCACGTCGCGCAATTCCTCTCTTTTCGACGCGGGCGCTTGTTCTGCGGATTCCGTTTTTGGCGATGCGCCGTAGCCTGCGGCTTCCACCGCCGCGACAATGGCTTCCTTCGCCGCCGTCCCTTCCACCGCCATGGAGTTCGTCAGCAGATTGACGGAGCAGCTTTTCACGCCTTCCACGGCAGAGACCGCCTTTTCCACACGGGCGCTGCAAGCCGCGCAGCTCATACCCGTCACGTTATACCGTTCCATTTGTCATACCGTGCCTTTCATTTCATCAATTTTTGCAGGGTGTTGACCAATTCGTCCACGACCTCGTCCTTCCCGTTCCGGATATCGTCCGTCACGCAGGTGCGGATATGATTTGCCAACAATTCCTTATTGAACGCGTTCAGAGCGGCGTTGACCGCGCTGACCTGGATCAGAATATCCGTACAGTACGCATCGTTTTCCACCATACCGCGGATTCCGCGGATCTGTCCCTCGATACGGTTCAGACGGTGAATCAGCTTTTTATATTCGTCGTCCGTACGGGCTTTCGTTTTGTGAGAACAGCATTGCTTATCCATTGGATCACACCCTTTCTTTTTTTATTATATACCCCCAAGGGGTATTTGTCAAGGGAAATTACGTCTTTTTTCAGGGCGACCGCGTTTTCTTTTTGATCCGATAAACGGAAATTTACGAGTCTAACCCCAAGCCTCTCACTCCGGGAGAGGTGGCAGGCGTTAGCCTGACGGAGAGGGCTTTTTGAGCAAGTTTACGCCCTCTCACCGCCTACGGCGGAGCTCTCCCAAAGGGCGAGCCTTTTGGTATCACTTGCTTAAAGAACCGTAAACAATCATTTAGACGCAAAACGCCCCCGTTCCTTGCGGAACAGGGGCTTGGGCTTTATGCATTCACGTCCGTCACCGTACCGATGAAGAAGGGAATATTGTTTTCGCAGTCAACGAGCATATAGACGAACGGTCTGTCCAGGTAAACCTGCTTGATTCCTCCCGCATCGGCAGAATTTTTGCTCATTTCGATCACCGTTACGGCGCCCGCCTTCGTGCCCTTTTCATCGACACGGATACAAGTCTTGTGCAAAACCCTGCTCATAAAGAGATTCCCGCTCGCTACGGTGCCGATCCCCGAAAAATCCGCGTTATTTTCGTCAAAGGCGAGCGTCATTCCCATGGATTGCAGAATTTCGGAAAGCTCCGCGCTGTATTCGGATTCAAATTTCGGAATCGCCGTGCTGACCGAAGCCGTTTCCGCTTCCGACAAAAGCGTGTGCAGAGCCGCCCCGTCAAGGCTGTTCACGTAATCGGACAGCGAAACGCCCTCGTCGGGAAGAAGCGCAACAAAAGCGTATTTTTCCCCGTTATAATATTTGAAAAAGCCCGTCGCGTTTTTATCTTTGAGATATTTGACGTGCTCGGTGGCGTACATCATCTTGGCTGTCAGCTCCGTTCCGTCCTCTTTTGTGAACGTGCCGTCCTTGATTTGCTTTTTCTCATAGATCTTTTTCCATTCCGCTTCAAACGCGAGCGCGTTCACGAGATACATCACCGCCTCGGAAGGGATCCGATCGAGAACCTCGGGGATCATGCCGTCGGTTTCGTTCCTTACCCAGCGATTGACGTCGCGGAGCGTTCTGTTATCAAACGGTGCTTGATAAATATCTGCTCCGTAGTAATCCGCGTTCGTCTGCAAAAAATCGCGGTTGACGGCAAAACCGTCTTCATCGGAAAACCAAATGGAGTTTGCGAGATGAAGCTTGTAGCGATCCCCCTGCGGCAAGGCGTTCACATACGCGCAAAGATACGCATTCAGATCCTCCGTACGCATACCGAGAACGGATTCCATCTGCGCTCTCGTTTCTCCCTGCGCACCGTTTGCCGTCATCGCCAATGCGCAAAGAACCGACAAAGGTGAAATCAACGTATTCTTTCCGTCCTCGTTTACCGCCCTGAAAAGACGGATCGCAAAATCGGTCACCTCGGCGCTTTTCTCACCGGGATCCGTTCCGGTTTCCCATTTGCGAGGCGTAACGCCGTCCATCAGATCGGCGGCATGGATATTCGCCGAGCAACCCGAAGCATGAAGCAGGACCGCGCACAGAAGCAGAAAGCTGATGAAAGTCAAACTTATTTTTTTCATAACGTGCCTCCTTATATATTATTCTTCATATAATATAGTCGTTTTTCTGCGGAAATTATTTCACTGTCGTAAAAATAATTCCATATTTTCGTCAAATACGAAAAAGAAAGCTCCGAATGATCAGAAAAACGAGATTTCTCTGATCGTAAAAAATCAAAAAAATCTCGTTTCCGTCCGAAAAAGAATGCTTTTCCGTTTATTTTTTATTATGATAAATCTCTCTGAACTGCTCGATAGCGGCAGAGAAATCCTCGATGGCATCCGATACGATATGAGGATCCGTCATATCAATACCCGCCACGCGGAGGCTTTCGAGAGGAGATCTGGAGCCGCCGCATTTCAAAAAGTCGATATATTTCTTGACGTAGGACGCGCCTTCGGTTTCAATACGCTTCACGATCGCGGAAGCGGCGGAAATGCAGGTCGCGTATTTGTAAACGTAGAAATTCATATAGAAATGGGGGATTCTCATCCATTCGAAAGCGATCTGCGGATCGCAAACGACGTCGTTTCCGAAATAGCGGCAAACGAGCTCGTAGTATTTCGTATTCAGAAGCTCGGCGGTCAAAGGCTCGCCCTGCTCGCACAGCGTGTGAATATCCTTCTCAAATTCCGCGAACATCGTCTGACGGTAGAGCGTGCCCTTATAGGTTTCCATGATCTGATCGAGAATATAGAGCTTTTCGTCATCGTTTTCGGATGCCTTCAGCTTGCGGTGCATGAGCAGGAGCTCGTTGACCGTGGAAGCAACCTCGGCGACGAAGATGGTATAGGAGGCGTTATACGGCTTGTTGTAATGCGTGGAGAACCAAGTATGCATAGAATGTCCCGCCTCGTGCGCAAGCGTAGCCACGTTGTCAAAGGTGCCCGTATAGTTCATCAGAATATAGGGCTCCGTAGCAGGACCGCCGGAGCTGAAGGCGCCGCCCCTCTTGCCCCGGCAGGGATATACGTCCACCCAGCCCTTTTCCGTCAGACCCTCGCGCAGGGTTTCGTAATATTCCTGACCGTAAACCTTGACGGTCTCCAGAACCTCCGCCACCGCTTCCTCATAAGGATATTTCCGATCCAATTCTCCGACGAGAGAAGCGTAAATATCATACAGATGCAGCTCCTTGAGTCCGAGCACTTCCTTTTTCAAGGCGTAATAATCGTAAAGAACGGAAAGCGAGCAATTGACGGAATGGATCAGATTGTTATAAATTTCGGGCGTGACCTCGTCCTTGAAGGTGGAGGCCGTCAGCGCATCCTCAAAATTCTGCACCTTGGCAAGCGTAGCGTTTTCCTTCACCATTGCGTTCATCATCGTGCCGAAGGTATTGCCGAACTGCTCGTAGGTTTTGTAGAGCGTGGTGAACGCCGACTTACGGACCTTACGGTCGCCGCTCATCAGATAGCTTGCGTAGCTTGCATCCGTCAGCTCGACGGAAACGCCGTTTTCATCCTTGATCTTACCGAAGCGCATATCGGAATTGACGAAAATATTGCGGACCTCGTTCGGCGCGCCGATGCAGTTCTCCATTTTCGCCATCAGCTTTTCACATTCGTCGGAAAGCGTATGGTCCTTTCTGCGCAGGATCTTCTCGATCATACGGCGGAAGGTCGCGAGTCTCTTATAGTCCGTCAGCCATTCCGTCACCGTTTCCTCGGGAATGCGGAGCACGTAGGGCTCGACGAACCACGTCGCGGTGCCTGCCTTGATCATCAGATTGCGCACCTTGGCGTTCAGGGATTGGAAGGAATTGTTGGAGGTCTCCACGGAAAAGTTCAGGGAAGCGTAATGGAAAAGCTTTTCGATCAACGCTTCGATGTCCGTCAGACTCTTCAACGTATTATAAAGATCCTTCGCGCTGTTGCACATAACGTCCTGATATTTGGAAAAAGCTTCAATCGCTTTTTCCGCCTTGTCATAATCCGCGTAAAATTCCGTTTCGCTCGGATAAATAACGGTAAGGTCCCATTTATAGCGCGCTTCAATATCTTTTCTTTCTTGTGCCATGTTATAACCGTGCCTTTCTGTCAGCGCCCCGTTCAAAAAGCATTTTCCTTTCAAACGGGACGCCTTGATTTCATCTTTTACAACGTGCCGTGCTTTTATTTCAACAGCAACAATTCAAAATTTTCCAGCGATACGCAAAGATCGCGCAGGAATTTCGCGGCGCTCGTGGTATCCAGCGCGCGGGGATCGAAGGTCAGGGAGAGCGGGATGCAGGAGTAGAATACGTCCTTTCCGCCAACCTCCTTCACTCTCTTCTGCAACGCGCAAACGCCGAGGATTCCGGTCTGCGGTGCCTTCAGCGTCGGCATGAAATATTCCACGCCGAGCGTGCCGAGATTGGATACCGTGAAGGAAGCGCAGGGCTTCGTTTTGCCGGAAGCGATTTTGCCCGCTCTTGCGCCTCTGATCAAAGCATCCGTAACCTGCGTGAGCGCGTAGAGGGAAAGCTTATCCGCATCGAATACCACGGGAAGCTCCATACCGTGATCGGTATCTACGGCGAATCCGAGATGCACGCCGTCGAAATAACGGATCTTGTCTCCGAGAAAATGCGCGTTCAGCGCTTTGTTTTTCTTCAGAAGCTTTGCCGCCGCAAAGAGAATCATATCGTTGATCGTAACGTGAGGAATTCCCATCGCTTCGCCGTTCTCCTTGATCATCGTATGTAATCTCACGATAGAAGAAGCATCGAAGGACATACTGACCGTCATCGGCGTTCCGTCCGGCGCGGTTTCCGTTCTCGGAATGATGACGTCCGTATGAAGGTATGCCTCCGAATCAAAGGAATGAACCGTCTCATGCTTCGGGATCTCTCCTTCTGCGCTCTGATCGCCGATCGTTTCTTCGTTCATCACGGGTTTGGCAATGATTGCGGTTTGTTCCTGTTTTTCCGTCTCGATTTTTTCAATGGCAACGCTGTCCGGCGCTTCCACGGGAGTTTCTTCTGTCACAGGTGCTTCTTCCGTCACGGGGGCTTCTTCCGCTACGGGAGTTTCTTCTGCCACAGGTGCTTCTTCCGCTACGGGTGCTTCTTCCGCTACGGGCGCTTCTTCTGCAACGGGTGCTTCTTCTGCAACGGGTACTTCTTCCGCAACGGGTGCTTCTTCCGTTACGGGTGCTTCTTCCGTAACGGGCGCTTCTTCCGCAACGGGCGCTTCTTTCGTTACGGGCACTTCTTCCGCAACGGGCGCTTCTTCTGCAACGGGCGCTTCTTCTGCAACGGGTACTTCTTCCGCAACGGGTGCTTCTTCCGTTACGGGCGCTTCTTCTGCAACGGGTACTTCTTCCGCAACGGGTGCTTCTTCCGTTACGGGCGCTTCTTCTGCTGCGGACGCTTCTTCCGCTACGGGCGCTTCTTCCGTTACGGGTGCGTTTTCTGCAACGGGCGCTTCTTCCGCAACGGGCGCTTCTTCCGCAACGGGCGCTTTTTCTGCAACGGGTGCTTCTTCCGCAACGGGCGCTTCTCCCGCTACGGGTGCTTTTTCTGCCACGGGCGCTTCTTTCGCCACGGGCGCTTCTTCCGCAACGGGTGCTTTTTCTGCAACGGGCGCTTTTTCCGTTACAGGTACTTCTTCCGCAACGGGTGCTTTTTCTGCAACGGGCGCTTTTTCCGTTACAGGTACTTCTTCCGCAACGGGTGCTTTTTCCGCTGCGGGCTTTTGCGCTGCCACGGAAGCCATATCCATTTTCGCCTTGGCTGCGAGCAAAACGTCCTCTTCGGTGATTCTGCCGTCAGCGCCTGTCGGCGTAATTAAATACAAATCTTTACTGCTGATTCCGCATTGCTTGGCAAGCGACATCGCACGGAGCGATATTTTGGGAATTCGTTTCGTCATAATCCATTGTTCCTTTCTGTCCTATATCCGTTTCGATCATATTATATTTTACCGATGATATTACAATTCGATACTTTATTATTATAGCATTTTCCTTTTTACTTGTCAACAAAACGCGTGAAAAGGATTCATTGTTTTTTGATGAATATTTCATGTTTATTTTTAGAGATTTTTTTCTGTTTTTTTGAAAATCCTATTGACAAATCACACATTTTCGCTGTATAATATTTTCATTAAATCGCTTTTGGACTCAACAATTTCGAAGAATCACGTTTGATTTTCTCAAAAATCCGCAAAACGAAAAAGATGATTGATTTTTATTTTTAGGAGGAATGCTATATGAATACCAATCTCAGACCGGATTCCATGACTCGTATTTCCACCCCTGAACTCGCAGAGGCTTTCATCGCAGAAAAGATCGCAGAGGTCCGCGCCCAGGTCGGCGACAAAAAGGTCCTGCTCGCACTCTCTGGCGGTGTTGACTCTTCCGTAGTTGCCGCACTTCTTCTGAAGGCAATCGGCAAACAGCTCATTTGCGTACACGTCAACCACGGACTTATGCGCAAAAACGAGAGCGAAGCGGTGATCGAACTTTTCCGCAATCAGCTCGATGCCAATCTCATCTATATCGATGCTACAGACCGTTTTCTGAACCTTCTCGCAAACGTTGCGGATCCCGAACGCAAGCGTAAAATCATCGGCGAAGAATTCATCAACGTATTCGCTGACGAAGCGCGCAAGCTCGACGGCGTGTCCTTCCTCGCGCAGGGTACCATCTATCCCGACATTCTGGAAAGCGTCAAGCAGGGCGAAGGCAAAAAAGCAGTCAAATCCCATCATAACGTCGGCGGTCTTCCCGACGACCTCGCTGAAAAATTCCAGCTCGTTGAGCCCTTGAAGTTCCTTTTCAAAGACGAAGTCCGTGTTGTCGGCAGAACCCTCGGACTCCCCTCTTCCATGGTTGACCGTCAACCCTTCCCCGGCCCCGGTCTCGGTGTTCGTTGCCTCGGCGCCATCACTCGCGACAGACTCCACGCACTCCGCGAAGCAGACGCGATCCTCCGCGAAGAATTCGACAATTCCGGTCTTGCTAAAACCGTATGGCAGTATTTCATCGCCATTCCCGACATCAAGAGCGTCGGCGTAAAGGATGAAAGCCGCTACGAAGGCTGGCCCGCCATCATCCGCGCCGTCAATACCAAAGACGCAATGACCGCAACCATCGAAGAAATTCCCTACGCCGTTCTTCACAAAATCACCAACAGAATCGTCACCGAGGTCGCAGGCATCAACCGCGTTCTCTACGATCTCACTCCCAAGCCTACCGGCACGATTGAGTGGGAATAATAAACCTGTTACAGCAAAACAATTTTACTCTCATTTGAACAAAAACGTTTATCGTTTCGTTCAAAATAAAACCGCATAGTTTCAGACCTTGTTTACCATTTTGGCAGACAAGGTCTTTTTCTTTCTCCGACCTTGAAAGCGCTTCCGTTTTCCTTTCGTTCTGACGAGGAAGAAATGGGGAAAAAAGAAAAGCCGGGAAAATCTTCCCGACTTGTGCCCTACAGTGGGTCTTACGAATACAATTTTATTATATCGGAAACATAAAAGAGAATCAATAGACTTGCAATCATTTACACCATTTCTTTCCCGAAATCACATTTCAGCACGCCGTCGTCCATCTTCAGCGCGACGTCTGCTCTTTCCGCAATCTCGGCGGCGTGGGTAATGACAATCACGCATTTATCGTATTTATGCGCCAGATCGACGAGAATCCCGACGATGTTCATGCTGTTATCGTTATCCAAGTTTCCCGTCGGTTCATCCGCGAGAATGATCTCGGGATCTGCCGCAATGGCGCGGGCGATGGCGATCCTTTGCTGTTCGCCGCCCGAAAACTGCGTACTGCGCTTTTTGAATTGCTCCCTTTTGATGCCGACGAGCGAGAGCATTTCCTCGGCGCGGGCACGCTTGTTTCCCTTGTATTTTGCAAGCTCGAGCGAAAGCTCCACGTTTTCCACGGCGGTCAGCTGGGGGAGCAAGTAATAGCTCTGGAAGATCATGCCGATATGCTCGCGGCGGAACTTATCGCGATCCATATTTCTCAAATTTTCGCCGTGATAAAAAATATCACCGTCTTTGGGGATGTCCAGCCCTGCCATGAGGGACATCAAGGTGGACTTTCCGCTTCCCGAGCGTCCGACGATCGCGTAAACCGCGCCCGCTTCAAAGACGGCGGTCGCATCCCTCAAAGCGTGGACCTTTCCCGCTTTGGTCGTATAATCGTAGGATACGTTTTTCAAATGCAAAGTTTCCATATCTTCACTCCTTTTCCCAAACTGCGCCGATGCGCTGAAAATGATTGATGTGATCCGTGACGGATATATCGGAATATATTTTATGATAGTCCTCCATGGAAACAAGGATGTCATCGCCCGAGCAATATTCATTTTCCTGATAAGTACCGGCAATATAATATCTTTTCACTTGTCCCAATCTGCCTCCGTCCGGCGAGATCCCCGCTTCATACAGAAGAACCGAAACGTAATCTCCGAAATCGTCCGCCGACAAAAACAGGCTCTCTTCATTGGCATACGGAGAAGTTTCATTCACGTAGATCCTGACGAAATTTTCGGGAAATTCCTTCGTTTCCGTCAGTTCAAAAACGGAAAGATCCGTTACGCCGACGATATCCATCCGGAGCTTTTCCCTCGTTTCAAACGCCTTCATCGCTTCGGGCGTAGCGGTCAGATTCTCCGAGTCCGTCATAAACAAGTAAAATGGATGGCGCGAGATCCCAAGCTCGTTTACGGAAAGCTTCGGCAACGAATGCACCGCAACGGCGGCATCGGCAATTTGAGACGGAGAAAGGGATATTTTCATGTTGAAATCTTTTTCGAGCGGCATGGTAATGACAAAACTTTCCGATGCATTCAGATCTTGTATTTCCTCGGATGCGGAGGCACGCGCCAGAACCGTACCGTTGACGAAATCGCAAACCGCCCCTGCCGCAAAACGACCTCCCAAAAATCCTACCGAAGAAAAAACGGCGATGAGCAAAGCAAATTCCAACGCACGCAAAGCGTAGATCTTCGTTTTTTTCATTCCCAGAGCGCGAAGAATCGCCGTTTCTTTTTCTCTCGCTCTGCAAAGATAGACCGTCAGAAAAATCAGCGTGCCGACACCTGCGAGAGTAGCGGCGGCAAATACGAGGAGCGCAATATGACCGATATTTTGAAGCTCGGCGCACAGCACGTCATAGGTGCTGTTATTGAAAACAAGATTGGCAGACGTGAAATCCAAGCCCTGCGCTTGCGCGAACGCGACGAAATCCGCAAAATCCTCCCTGTTTTTCAGCACGAAATCGGCTCTTTCCACGCGGATATCCCCGGCATCCGTTGCGCTCGGCAAGATTTTGCCGTAGTCCGTCTCCGCCAGGGCAAGCGGAATATACGCAGGATAATTTTCAATATTCGGCGAGGGAGAGGACGTCGCATAAATACCCACGATCTCCGTCGGGATATAAATATAGGCAAATTCTCCCGTCTGTCGGAGATAACGGCGGTTCACGGTATCGCCGACCTTGAGTCCGTAGCGCTCCGCCATCCACCAGGGGATCACCGTCTCGTCGGCTTCGCCGCAGTATCCCTTTTCCGTCAGCGCCGTTCCCTGCGTGATATGACATTCTCCCGAGAAAAACGGATAAACGAGCCCCAGATTTTCTACGCCGTATATGGGACAGCCCGGTCCTTCAAGCCAAACGTCCGTCGGATTTTCGTCCCTATCGGCAGAAGGAAGCTCCGTCAGCGCAGAGCCTGCGGGAAATACGCCCTCTCCCTCCGAAACGGTGACGTTGAATGCCAACAATTTTTTATAAGGCGTGCATTTGAAGATCTCAGAAAGCGGAATATTGCGTCCTTGTGTTCTTTTGACCAGAGAAGCGACGAAAACATAATGCTCCTCCAGCGTGCTTTCCGCCAGACCGCACGCACGGTATACGAAAAGAGAGACGGTGATGGAAAAGACGAGAAGAAAAACCGTAAGTCCGTATAAAACCGTTCTTTTCGGAAAACGGACGAGATTCCGAAAAGCCATTCTGATGACCGTCATATTACTCCTTCCCCCCCGCATCGTACATTGGGTGTACGTTTTTTACATAGACTGAAATCATACCGCAAAGCAACAGCATCAAAACTGCCGTCACCGCTCCCGTAAATACGATGTTCGGCATCATATATTCACGGAAAAGCGCGGGAATGGACGCTTGCACCTGCACGGCAAGCGGATCGCTCCAATCGCCAAAAAGATAGTGATCCGCGCTTTCGGTGTGAAACAAAGCCGCTTCCTCTGCGGCGTACAAATACCGGGAGAGTGGTGCCGCGCACAGATAGGCGATGACCGTCATCGCTACGGCGGACAAAAGAAACGCCGAGACGATCAGAAGCCCAAGCTCAAGAGCGTAGGACAAAGCAACGGACTCTCTTTTTTTACCCATGGCGATCAGGGCGGCAAATTCGCGCCGTCTTGCCCTCATATTCAAAAGCGCGGTCAACAGCAATACGGCAAAACCCGCCGCGATCACACCGACAAGCGTCCCCGATACGACCTCCGAAAGCCGCGCAGAAGGAGAGGACGAAAGATCGGAAACGTACGGCGTCAGCCTGATTCGCTCGGAAAAACCGATTCCGTTCATTTCTTCGGCAAGCGCTTGCGCACAGCCGATATCCGAAAGATGAAAATACAGCGCATCGGGAACCAAAACGGGATTGGTCCTCAAGGCGAAAACATCCTCGCTCTCAAACATCGTCCGTACGCCTTCGGAAACGGAGATATTCTCCGCCGTCGTCATTGGCACGTAAACGATATTGTCATACAATTCCCACGGAACAGAAGCTGCCGCCGCATTGTCCGTATGCAAACGGTAGATACCGCCCACGGTATATGCATACGTAAATTTATTTTTGTCATACAGATCCGTCATACCGAAGCGTACCGCTTCCGCCTCTGTCTGATAAAGGGACAAGGTATCCAATACGAGAGAATCTCCAATCCGCAGGTTGTTGGCTTCAGCGAATTTTTCCGAGACAACGATCTTGTTTTTCCGCAGATCCGTGTCTTCGTCGGTGATCGCCGAGCCTTGCACCACCGCCAGAACACCGCCGTACGTCTCCTCAAGAATCTCCATGGAGGTCACGGCTTTCACGCAAACACCCGTAAGATAATTGCTTTTTCTGTCCGCGGTCGGTGTTTCTCCCGCATATTGCGGACGCTGATAGCTACCGTAGCCCACGTAAACGGCGTTACGGAAAAAGCCCGTATAGGTTTTCACGGCAGAGAGACGGGTGATCACCTCCGCATCGTTCGCAAGCGTAACGGCGGCATCGTAGGTAAGATACGCCTCAAGATCGTCATCCGTCACGTGAACGGAGCCGTCAAGCGGTCCCCAAAAGCGTTCTCTCACGTGTTCGGATATACAGCGCATAAAAAATCCGAATTGAGAAAGAAACAGGACGGCAAACGCCATCAGAAGAACAAGAAGGCTTTTTGCCTTCTGTCTGCCTATATTTCGAATCGCGTAATACAAAGCGCCACCGCCTTCCGTCACGCATCGGAGCGCACCGTGATCCGATACGGCGTTCCCCGAAAGATTTCTTGCCAATCACAGCCTGCAAAGCATACGGCAGGCGCGTGGATCGCCCCTTCGCCCGCGCCGCATTCGGCATTCTGCGTACGGCAAAGAACGTGGAGCGTGACCGCTCCGTGACATTCCTCGCAAGCCATCCGGAAGGAATGATACAGATATCCGTTTTCCTTATAATGCGCTCTCGCGCTCGGCAAATACCCCTGCTTAAACAGAAATACGTGCGGTTCTCCGTGCGCCTCGTAATCACATCCGCCCCATTTGCAGGAGGTCTTGTGATACATATCCGCCTCCGTACCGTCCGTCGGCGTATAAACCAAGGAATGCTCACATTCCGTGTTCGGAAAAAGCATTTCGTTTTTGATTCTGAAATCCTCACCGTAATGGGATGGATCCAAATGCGTTTCGGAAACCGCGTGACAAGAGGAAAACAGCAAAACGCAAAACGCAAGCAAGCAAAGCAGAATATATCTTTTCATAAAATCTCCTTTTCGCCCAACTGTATTATCATCAATAGTACAGTTATATTATAAGTGCCGAGGGCGCTCTTGTCAAGAGATTTTTGAAACTTTGTCGAAGCTTTCGTCTTACGGCTCATTTTTTGTATAAACCGTGCCGATGCGCTCAAAGAAAAAGCTTTCGTCCGTGATGGAAAATTCGGAATAAAGCCTGTGATAATCCTCCATGCAGACGAGCAGATCGTTTCCCGAGCAATATTCGTTTTCTTCATAGACTCCCACGATTCGCACAGACGTATTTTTCGGCAAGCTTGCATCGCCGAGCGAAGAAGAATCCTTTTTGAGCGATACGTACCCGTTTTGATCGTAAGGTGTCAGAAAAATACGGTTACTCTCCATTGCTCCCATATTAAAATCCTCGCTGACAAAAACACGGATACCGGAAAAGGACTCGTCCCAAACGGTCGTTTTGACGGCGCTCATATCCGTAATGCCCACGACCGAGGTCGGCACGCGAGCCTTTCCCTGCATCATATCCGTCAGATCGTTGCCGATGCGATAATACAAATGCCTGCTGACACCGATTTCGTCCTCTCTCGGCATTTTCGTTTCGTTGACCGTGAGTCCGGATGCACAAACGTGAACGGAGCGCACGGAAATCTCTATTTTGATGTTTTGCTCAAGGGGTGCCGTGATATCCGTTTGACTTCCGCGCCCCGTGCCTTCGATTTTGCTTGAAATTTCTTCATCGGTCAATACCGAATCGTTCACGTAGCCGCAAACGGCATCTGCCGTAAAATAACCTGCCACACCTCCGATCAGAAAAGCACAAACAGCAACTGTGAGCAATTCAAGGGTGAGCATGGCGCGGATGCCTCCGCGGCTCATCCCGAGTGCAGAAAGCAACGTTTTTTCGCGGTCTCTTGCATGGCAGAGATAGAGCGTAAAAAAGACGAGAACGCTTACACCGACAGCCAAAACACCGAACAGAACGAGCATAGCAATCGACGTAATGCTCCGAAGCTCGCCCGAAAGCGTATCGTAAGCGCCGTTATTGAATACGAGATCGGCTCTACGGAAATCCAGTCCGTTTGCCCCAGCCTGCAAAACGAGCGGTTCAAATGCGTTTCTATCCTTCAAAACGAAATCCGCGCGTTCGATGATCAGCTCGGAGGTTGGCGTTTGCCGCTCCGAAATGAGCGTGGCATAATCCAATTCCGCAACGGCAAGAGGAATATATACGGGATCATCGTTTTCATCGGGCGAAATCGCGCTCGTTTTATAAATACCGACGATCTCGCTTTCCAAATAAATATACGTTTCGTAGTCGTCGCGGTAATACCGTCTGATGAGCGTATCACCGACGGAAACACCGTATTTCTCTGCAAGCCGCCACGGGATCACAAGCTCGGCACGTTCGCCCGCATAGCCTTTTTCGGTAATACCCGTGCCGCTTTGCAACGTACATTCTCCCGAAAAGAAGGAGGGGACGAGATGCAGATTTTCCACGGCAACGAGCCTTGCGCCGATTTCGTCCACCCATGCCGAAGGCGCGTTTGCGATCTCCGTTTTTTCGGGAAGCCTTTGCATATACGCGCCGCCGAGAATCACGCCGTTATTTTCCGACATGGACACGTGAAAAGAAAGAATTTCCGTTCCGTCTGCGCAGTATCCGATATCCCGAAGGGCGAGGGAATCCTTTTTCCTCGGAACGAGCGAAGCAACGAACACATAATTTTCATCCAGCGCCTCTCCCGCGTTTTCACACGCAACGTATACGAAAAGAGAAGCCGAGACGGATAGGACGATGAAAAATACGATGGCAAAATATAAAAGAGTTCGCCAAGGCAGGCGAATCAAATTCCGAAAAGCAAATTTTAAAACCGTCATTCTTTTCCTCCCACTCCCGACAATGCGTTGATCTTACGGACATAAAAAGCTACGATACCGAAAATAAGAAGCAGGATCAAGACCGCCGCCAATGCGGAAAGCGCGGTGCTCGGTATGATATATCGAGTAAAAAGAAAATCGAAATCCTCCAATTTTTCAGTTGCGGCAGATTGCGCTCCGCTTCCGATCAAAAAGAGATCCGCGCTTTCATGCGTAATCTTTGCCGAAAATTCAGCTTCATACAAGTAATTTGAGATCGGAACAGCCAAAAGCACGACCGCTCCCATCAAAAGAAAAATACCGCACAGGAAGGCTAAAAAGGTCAGAATACAGATTTCAGCAAAAAACGAGAGAACGACACAGCTTCGCTTTTGTCCGAGTGCCGTCAGCACGGCAAGCTCTCTGTTCCTTGCTTTCATATTAAAAAACACCGTAAGCGCAAAAACGGCAAAGCCCATTCCGATCACACCGACAAGAAGCAAGGAAACGATCTCGGAAAGTCTTGCGGATGGTGAAGAAGCCGCATCGGATATATAGGGCGAAAGCAGAAGCGCCTCCGAAAAACCGATCTCATTTATTTTTTTCTCTAAAATTTTTACGCTTCCCGTATTGTTTACCTGAAAATAGAGTCTGTCGGGAATCACGGACGGCGGTTCCTCGGAAAGCCCCGTTTCGTTACGAATGCCAAAATCAAGAAGATAGGGATCTCTCGCCATTTCCGTCAGAGTCGAGATGGGGATATAAACCTTATTTTCATTGATCTCACTCGGAAGCGAAGCGGAAACTCCGTTATTCTCACGGTTTTCATAAATACCGCCGACGATGTATTCATACGCCGAATACTCTTCGGAGAATCCAAGGTAAGCGGAAACTGCGCCTTCTTCTTCACTGAAAACGGAAAACGGATCGAGATGCACGCGGTCTCCAAGCTTCAATCCGTTTTTCTCTGCGACCGAGAAGGAAATCACGATCTTGTTTGCACCGTCGGCGTTGTTTTTTTCACTGATCGCCGTGCCTTCCGTCATGACGAGATCACCGCCGTAGACCTCCTTCAAAATATCCATAGAGGTCACCGCGCAAAGAAGAAAGCCCTCGTGATACGCCGTTTGTGCCGTTCCAATGGGAAGGTAAGCCCTTTCCCAGCCGAAGGTTTCTCTCGCATAATCGTTTTTCCCGATATACTCCATATCGGGAAAAGAAACCGTCCGCTCCATCACGGCGGAGGTCTTCGTGATCGCTTCGGAATATTTCTCCAGATATTCCGCCGCCTCATAGGAAAGGAAGGGCGTATAGGCACTGTCCGTTACGTGATAGGCGCCGTCGAGCGGACCGAAAAAGCGTTCTCGGTTATCCTCGCAGAGCCGAACGGTCAAAACGCCGAGCATGGAAAGAAAAAGAATGGCAAACGCGATGGCAAAGCTCAGAAAGCTCCGCGTTTTTAATCGTACGATATTACGTAAGGCGTATCGCATAAGATCTCCTCCCAATCCGCACCGGCAAGGCACTCTTTTCCGCCCTTACAAGCAGTATCTTGGTTCGGGCATAAAACGTAGATATAAAAATACGGATAAACGCGGCAATATTCGCATTGAACGACCAAACGGTGATACAGACAGCCGTTTTCTTTCAATTTGGGATTTCCGTTTTGAACTTGAATGTTTGAATAAGAGACCGTATGCGGTTCCAAATGCGTTTCAAAATCGCAATTGCCGTAATAGCATGAAACCTCATGATAAACGGTCACGTCGTCATCCGAAAGCGGATCGGGCATATTCCGATACCGCAGATCGTGTTCACAGCTTGCGTTATCAAAAAGCGCACCGTGCTCCGTGCGGAAATTTTCATGAAAGGCGGAGAGGTCGAGAACCTCGTCCGCCTTGCCGCACGAACAAAGAAGTATGGAAAAAAGACAAAACAAGATAAGAAGTTTTTTCATAAGCACCTCTCAGCGGGATCATGAAAAATCGTCAGCCGTATATTCCTTTATGAGAATACGGTCGAGATATTCCTCGGGAAGCGGAATTTTGGATGAGCCGTCTTGGTGGAACGAAACGCTTTCCAGAAGCGGAAAATATTCCATATCCTCCCAGACGCACGGGGGAAAGTCCCCCGTCCAACCCACCGTATAATAATCGGAATACGTATGATAGGAGGATCCGCCGTCGCCGAGCGTTTTGTCGTAATATGTGATCAGAACGGAGGGCTCTTTTTTGAATGCCGCTCCGCCCACGTTTTCCCGATCTGTTCGTCGATAGGAAACCGAAATGCTTCTGATTCGTGAAAGCGCTCTCTCGTTGTAGGAGCCGCCGAATTCTGCCTTTAAAACGGCATCCAAAAACGGATCGGAAACCGTAATCGCTTCATCGGAAAAGCACGAATGGAAATCGGCAGAAGCCGTGACCGTTTCTTTATAAGTGTGCGTCAAATCATTGGTTACATATTTCGTCACCGAAAATTCCCCGTGCGTGGAATAAAAAAGACCGATCGGAACGTAGCAAACGACGGGAGATTCCATCGGTTCATAGTGATAACCGACAGCGTTTCCGTTTTGCGTCACCTCGCCCTTGAAATCCGCGATATATTTCGGGTCGATCTGAACGGAAAGCGGGTGGTCGCTCGTAAAAATAAGCTTCACAGCATCTTTTTCGGGAATGATCTCCGACGTTACCGTCACCTTTGGAGTCGATTCCTTGAAATATTCCTCCCATGCTGCCCATTGCTCATCTCGGCTGTCGGCAACGGCCTTACAGGAATCAACGATTGCCTGCGCTTGGGAGATCGCTTCCTCGGAAAGTGTGAATTCACCCGCGTAATCGGGATATTTTTCTTTTAGCGTTAGCAGCGCAAGCGCGTATTCCGTCAGCTTCGTATCCATATCCGTGAACGAAAGTGCCGCCGTATACCAAATTTCCGTGGGCTTATCCCATTGATAGGAAAGCGTATTTTGATACTCTGCAATCAGCGCTTCGTTATCGGCAAAAAGCGTAAAGTCCGACTTCTTTAAAAGAGAAAACGTATGATAAAGAATATCTTCATAAGGAGCAAGGAAGGTATCACGGCTGATCACTTCAAAAAATCCCTTTGCAAGAGAACTGACCGCAGTATTTTTCGTTGCGGAAGAAACCTTGTTGCTTGCGATCCGCGCGTAAAAGGAGAGACCCGAAAGCGCGCGGAAATATTCGTATTCATAAGTTCCGTCCTTATAGCCGAGCTTCCTTGCAAGCGCAGCGGGATCGAGCGCCGACGGCGTATATTTGCCCTCGGAAAGATCAATTTCGGGATATTCCCACCCGCTCGGCGCGACAGGCTTTTCCCAAATCGGTTGCGCGGACGGATTGGTTGTTGACGGGCTTCTGTCTGTGGAAGCGGAGGCTTCCGTACGGCTCGTTTTGTCTTGGGTATCATACGTCATGGGATCTTCGGAAATAGGATCCGTGTTGCACGCAGTAAAAGACAGCATCATCATGATTGTAAGAATGCCGGCGATGATTTTTTTCATCATAAAATCTTCTCCTTTTTCAACGTCAATTGGCGACTCTGCCGCAAACCGAACACTCCAACCGCCGTTTTTCTTCATTGGGAACGTAAGTATGAAATTCCTCTTTCGATCTTTCTTTGCAACGCTCATCTGCACAGCGGTAATAATGCTTGTTGGGATCATCCGTTGCCAAAACGGAAAAATCGTGCTCTGTATGCGGATCATCGGATTGAGAGGGATTCGGATCCTTAAAAATGGAGGAAGAAACCGTTTCCAAAAATTCGGTTAAAGGCGCTCTGACTGCGGATATCGTGACGGAACCGCAAACGAGAAGAAATACTGCCGCCATCAGCGCCGCAACGTATTTTCTTGCGTAAATTCCAATAGGAGATACCGTTTGCCTCGTCAGGCGCGCCATATATTTCAAATGCTTTTTTGAATATCGGACATCGGTCTCCATCGGCGGATGCTTGTCAACGTACGCTTGATCGCTGAATTGCAGAGCTTCCTTCAAGCGGCTTTTTCCCGATAATTCTTTATCGTTCATTCAGATTCCTCCCTTCGAGCAATTGTAACAATTTTTTGCGGCCGCGTGCCAATCTCGCCCTCACGGTCACTTCCTTCAATTTGAATAATTTTGCAATTTCTTTTACGGTATGATCGTGTAAATAATAATAATTCAAAACGTCGCTGTAAATTTCATCAAGAGAACGGATACATTCACAAATCACGGCGACGTCCATTTTGTTACACATATCAAAAAGAAGCGTTTCGTCATCACTGCTTTCAGCCAAATCCATCAGCTCGGTGTCACACCGACGGCTTTTTTCCTTCTCGCTCGTATGATAAAAGGTAATCGCTCTGTTTTTTGCGATCCTCAATATATACGCCCGCATAGATGCGTCGTCCTTGGAACGGTAAAATTGTATATTTTCGGCAACGGCAAGCCATGTCTCCTGCATAATATCCTCTGCATCCTGACGGTTGTTTACCAATTTATATATCCGCTTAAACACATCATCCGCATACCGCTCGTATATTTTCTTAAAATTGATCCTGTCATATTCGTCATCAATCAACACCAAACACAATGGCGACATCTTACACACTCCTTTATCACATTCATTCACGAAATGATATCATCCAATGGATGATATCACGAAGGAAATGTACCGTCAAATTTTGTTAGGCAAGCATCCTGTCTATACTGTTACTCTCAAATGAGAGGAAAAATGATACAGGGTTTTTGATTTATTTTCAGTTTTTTAATAAAGCTTTCGTTTTTGATTGCGCATACATAAAAAATTTACCGATTCAGAAGATGAAAAGAATTTTTTCCCATTCTCATTTTTTCATGATCTCATGAAAAATCAAGGAAAAAAGAATAGGAAAAAGACACCCGGTATAGCCGATTGTGCCTTTTTCCTATAAAAATGATCGTAATATTATTTGTCCATTCCGCAGGAATATGCTCTTTCGATCAGAGCGCGGTCGTTGATCACGGCATCGTAAAAACGAAAGCCTCCGGAAAAATTATATGCTTCAAAACCGTTTCCCTCCAGAATACGGCAGGCAATGTAACTGCGCAGACCGCTCTGACAAATCACATAAACGGGCTTACCCTTTTCAATTTCATCAAGCCGTTCGCGCAGTTCATCCACGGGTATATTTCTGAAGCCCTCAATATGTCCACGGCTATATTCACCAACCGTTCTGGTATCCAGAAGCGTTACGCTGCCGTCTGCCGGGAGTTGATTCGCATCTGCCAAATGCCACTGCTTCAGCGTGCCGTTGGCAATATTGTCGATCATAAACCCTGCCATATTCACAGGATCCTTGGCAGAGGAATACGGAGGCGCATACGCAAGATCCAGATCCTTCAACTCCGTTGCCTTCATACCCGCATGGATGGCTGTAGCCAATACGTCGATCCGCTTGTCCACGCCATCATAACCCACGATCTGCGCGCCGAGCAATCGGTACGTTTCTTTTTCAAAAACAATTTTTACCGTCATGACCTTACCGCCCGGATAATAACCTGCATGGCTCATGGGAGAGAGGATTACGGTATCCACATCCAATCCAAGATCTTTGGCATTGGTTTCGTTGATTCCCGTAGCAGCCGCGGTCATATCAAAAACCTTAATTACACAGCTTCCCTGACTGCCTGAATATCGGCTATCCCCACCGCAGATATTATCCGCGATGATTCGTCCTTGCTTATTGGCGGGACCTGCCAAAGAAATCAGCGTATCCTCACCCGTAACGTAATGCTTTACCTGAACTGCATCTCCTCCCGCATATATATCGGGCTCGGAAGTTTCCATACGGTCGTTGACGACGATGCTGCCCTTGAGTCCCAGCTTCAGCCCTGCTTCCTTGGCGAGAGCGGTATCGGGGACCACGCCGATCGCCAGCACCACCATATCGGCATGAAGCGGCGCATGATCCTTCAGCAGTACGTCTACGCCATCTCCGCTTTCCTCAAAGCCTTCCACCGTGTAACCGAGCGCAAGCTTGACACCGTGTTTTCTCATCTCGTTATGAATCAGCGCCGCCATATCTGCATCGAAAGGCTTCATCAATTGTTTCGGACGCTGAACGATGGTAACGTCCATACCCGATTCCCGCAAATTTTCCGCGAGCTCCAATCCGATAAAGCCACCGCCCGCCAATACCGCTGATTTGGGCTTATACTTCTGAATATAGTTCTTGATGCGCAGCGTGTCCTCTACGGTGCGAAGTGTGAACAGCTTATCCATTTCCACTCCCGGCAAACGAGGCTGTGCAGGCTTTGCGCCCGGAGACAGAATCAGTTTATCGTAACTTTCTTCAAATACCGTTCCGTTTTCCAAATTCTTCACGGAGACCGTTTTGCGCTCCGTATTGATTGCAATCACTTCATGAAAAGTCTTTATATGAACCCGGAATCTGGTAAAAAAGCTTTCCGGTGTCTGAAGTGTCAGATCTTCCGGATCGGTGATCACATCGCCAATATAATACGGCAAACCGCAGTTTGCATAGGAAATATACCCCGTTCGTTCAAATACTGCGATTTCCGCTTGTTCATCCAATCTGCGAATTCTTGCCGCCGCCGTAGCTCCGACAGCCACGCCTCCAACGATTACAACTTTCATTTTTTTCCCTTCTTTCTTATGATATCTTCTCTTAAATTGTTTTACCAACCGGTTTATAAAAGCTCGTTCTTTTTGTGCCGCTCAACGACATCGCCTGCCTGACGATTTCGAATCATTTCGCGTTCCTGCTCCGCGATCGTGCCCGGCACTTCGATCAGAATATTCTTTTCCTGTATATATTTTACCATAAATATTTGCAAATATCAATTGTTTTAGGAATATGTTTGTAAAACAAATTCGCAAATTGCAATAGCATTTTACAACAAGCCCTAAAAAATAAATGCAAATTTGTCAAATATAATTGACAAATCGAAAAACGTATGCTATCATAGAATTGTCAAATATAATTGACAGGAGGAAGCCATGAATGAAAAAATGAAACAGGCGCGGCTGGAAAAGAAGCTATCTCAAGCCGAGCTTGCCAAACGCATCGGGGTTTCCCGTCAGACGATCAATATGATCGAAAACGGATCGTATAATCCCACGATCGAGCTTTGCATCCGTATATGCAAAGAGCTGGGCGTTACGCTGAATGATTTGTTTTGGAGGTGATCTTGTGTTTTATGATGAAAGAATTGAAAGTGTGAAAGGGAAAATAGCAAAAAGAGCGATCTTGATTGCGTTTGCCGTAACCTTCGTACTTGCACAAATTCATGCGATGAATTTATTGCGAAACGCCCCGATTCGCTATTATTGGTTTGCGTTTCCCGATGCGGTTATTTATTTCAGCTTAATGATCACGTTGATCATCGGCTTCGTTCGCCGTATTGCAAAATCCGGGGACGAACGGACCGAGGCGGAACAGGGCGTTTTTTACAGCAAAGCCGCATCTGTGCTGATAAAAATAGCTTTGGGTGCTTTTGCTTTTGATATACCTATCGTTTTATATCTCGGCAAACCTCTTACTTTTGCAGACGACGGTCCGAGCGGTATCATTTATGCGCTGCTGTTTATTGTAGGAATATACGTGGTTTACAGCTTCCGAAAGCACGATATTTATTTTAATTATTCCATTATGGAAAACGAACACTATTATAGGAGCGTGTTTCGTAATATCGGAAAATACGGATTATGGGTGCTGATATTTTTCGGCATATCCTTTGTTCCTTTCACGGGAATCATCGCGTTCAAAACGCCGGAAGCCGTGCGTGTTCTCCATATTTTCCTGGAAATGACCGTTTATTACTTGATCACGTTTGTTGAATTTTCGCTTCTGTATCTTCTTTGGTCTTTCCTTGAAAAAAGCAGTTACCGTAACGAAAATTCCATATCCCGCTCAACGGTGATCTCGCTTTGCTTGACGATCCTTTTGTATGCCGTTTATACCGCGGGTGTTATTTCGGTCGATGCGCTTCCGATCTCACAGTCGAATGCTCTGCTGCTCGTTTCTCTTATGGCGCCGATGAAGCCCTATATCCGTTTTGCGCTTCTGATCTTTGTGACTTATTTCGGATATGAGTATCAAAGATCGCGGAGAAATAAGCTGATCTCGGCGGCGTGCGCGACCGTGCTTCTCAGTGAAACTCTGGTTCTTTTTCTGGCGCAGACCGTTGATCGTCTGCTCTTTGTATTTATGCCCGAGCTTATGAGCCAAGAGGCGTACGTCATCAATCATATTCTTTCAACGCTGACTTCCGTTTTCGATGACGCTTCGTGTATGGCAAATGCCGTCGGCTTCGTGCTGATGATCTTTGCGCTTACCGGGGATCGTATGATCTCACGGGTGCATCGGTCGGCAATCGGCGGATTCGTCATTCTCGGCGGTGTCGAAATCTTTTTGCGAACACAGGTGGATTTTTTATCTGTGAAGATCTATCATTTTGTGGCGGAAATTGCCGTGCTTTGCTATTTTGCCGTTCTTGTTGCTTGCGTAGCCGTGAAGATGAAAAAATCCGTATTGTAAAACAAAAATCCCGTTTTTCGTGTGAAAAACGGGATTTTTCTTTTGAAGATCAGTCCGCTTCGATGACGATCAGGTCCGCGCTGTTCTCCGTCTGAGGAACGGAGAAGGCAAGAATGCCGTTTTCATCGGCGGTTGCCTTTGAAATTGCTTTTCTCGGCTTGGAGGCTTCGATCAGTGCGGCGGTTTCTTCTCTTGTGGAAAGCTCCGTGAAATTGCCGTCGAGATATGCGTTATAGGCATCGCCCGATTTGTAGCCGATGGTTTCAACGGTGAGGCGGTAGACCTGATTCGGTTTCATGCCCTCCAGACGAATTTGGGTATCGTCAATGACAGGAGCCGGAAGGGGGCGCGCGAAGTATTTGCGGTTTCCTTCCTTGGTCTCGGGCTTTTTGATATTCCAGAGGAGGATCTGCACGGCGTTTTCGGATTTGCAGACGTAGCAGTCCTCGTCATCGCAAAGAAGCTCCGTGTCACCGAGTCGGTGGAGGAAGGTGTATGCGTAATAGGTGGGCTTGGGGATGGATTGCACGTTGATCAGACCGAAATTGCCTTGGAAGGGCTTGCGCTGCGGAGAGTTTTCTTCAAAAATATCGGTATAGACCCAATAGGAGAAGAGATCCGCAAAGCCCTCACTGCGCTTGATGGCGCGCAGGACGTAAGGCGCGTTATAATAACTGTCGTGAATGGGATCCGTATTGGAAAAGGAGCTTGACCATTCCGTGATGCAAAGAGGAAGTCCTTCCTCTTTGCAGACCGCGCCCCAATGACGGATCTCGTTGGAAACCTTGTCTGTGCTCGGGAGATATACGATGGCGTTGCCGTCGGGATCGAAATCGCCCTTGATGCCGTAGGAGTGGCTGGTGATGAAATCGAGCGGTACGCTGTTTTCCCGACAGTAGCCGATGAGTTCGTGGATCCATTGCATACCTGCCGTCGCGGGACCGCCGACCCGATATGTGGGATTCACCTTTTTGACCGTGCGCGCGGTGGCTTCATAAAGGCGGAAATAAGCATCTATGTTTTGATATTCCGTAAAAAAGTTTTTGTGGTTCGGTTCGTTCCAGACCTCGAAATACCATTTTTTGATCTCATCCTCGCCGTAGCGATGGGTGATATGCTGTAAAAACGCTTCGATAAGCATTTCCCATTCCCGAAGCTCCTTGGGCATGGATGTGTTCATCTTCCACCAGAATACATACGCTTTTTTCTCTGCCAGCGCTTCGGGCATAAGACCGAGCTCGACGAGAGGGCGGATGCCGATTTCCAAAAGGGAGTCGAAAAGCAGATCGACGTATTGGAAGCAGAAGGAAAGATTGCCGTTTTCATCTCTGCGTACAACGTCCATTTCCTCGTGAAAAATACCGTGGAAACGGATATAGCGGAAGGGGCATTCCTTCTGCACCTGCTGTAATTGCTTCATCGGGATATACCGCATGACCTCGGCGGCGCGTCCTGCTCCAATACATTCCGAAAAAAATCGGTTGAGCGGACCTTTTTCGTTGTTGACGTTTGCGTGGATGGTTCTCATAAAAATACCTCGCTTAATGTTTATAGGACTTGGATTTGTATAGATAAATGGAAGGGAGACTCAGAATATAAAGGAAACCGCTGGACAAGGCGACGATCTTCAAAACGTTGCGGCAGGATTCCGCCTGATCGGCGTTGTATTCTTCCAAGGTGCGGTAAATATATCCGTTTTCGTGGCGGACTTCCACGGGAAATTCGGTTCCGTCCATTCTTTTGCCCATCGTAAGAACCAGATTGCTTCCGATCATGCTTTCGATCTCCGCGTCGGAAAACGCGTTTTCACTCCAGCGATACCAGTTTCCGTCCTCAAAATGTACCTCTATTTTTGTTGTGGTGCGACCATGTTTTCTTCGGAATATTCGCTTGTAAGCATCAACACATTTGCCCGTATACGGAAAGGTATCTTCTTCCGTTACGGCGGGGGCTGCCTGATGCACGCAAGCGACCGCACCGAGACAAAGCAGGACGACGGCAAGGAGACCGCAAGCGGCTTTGGTGAAAAAGGAAATGAGACGCGCTTGCCTTTTGGCTTTACGCTTTGCGATTTTTCGTTTTTTGCGTTCTTCCGATAACTCCTTTTTGGATATGCTGTTCGGTTCCGGCATAAGCGCCTCCTTATCTGACGATCTCGGTAACAGTCAATGCTTGTCCGTCGACCTTGAAATGTACTTCGAAATCGGCGTACGCCATGCGGTAGATGCGTTCGGGGTCGTTCTGATATCCCGGTCGGGGATCCTCTGCGAGCAGGGCGAGCGTGCTTTCGCGCAGAGGCTCGGGAATCTTGGCAAGCAGGTCGTCGGAAATATGGACCTCTACGCTTCCTTCGCCGGGCTTGAAGCCGAAGCCGCCGACGGCATCGGGGTGAGAATCCGTATAGGGAAGATAGGGCTTGATATCGTAGATCGGCGTGCCGTCCAGAAGATCCGCGCCCGCAACGTGGATAACGGGTCCCTTGGGTGTATGCAATTCCATGCCGATGATCTTCACAGAGGAAAGCCCGATCGGATTCGGACGGAACGGAGAGCGCGTGGCGAATACGCCCATTCTCTTGTTGCCTCCGAGTCTCGGAGGACGGACGGTTGGTGTCCACGGCTTTCCGACGCATTCGGAAAATTGCCAGAGAAGCCAGAGATGGGAATATCCGTCAAGTCCGCGCAGGGCATCGGGATTGCGGTATTCGGGCTCGAAAACGATGGTGGCGTGGGTGGATTCGACGAGTCCGCTTTGTCTGGGTATGCCGAACTTTGCGGTAAAGTCGGAATGAATATGGGCTATGGTGTGAAAAGGTGTGATTTCTCCCATGATAAAATTTTTCCTTTATAGTATATAGTTTTTTCTATTGTAGCATAAAAAGAGGTTTGGTGCAAGAGAAAAATAAAAATAGGGCTTGCATTTTGATTTTGTCCGTGTTATAATCTCTATATAATATATATGAAGAAATACTGCCACCGGGTAGTGAAATGCAAAGGGCATTCGTTGATACGTCGTTAGGTCTTGGAAGACGTATTTGCGGATGTCTTTTTTTGAGAATGGGAGGCTTATATGAAGCTGAAAGAATATTGGATTTATTTTACCGCGGTCGAGAAATGGCTTTGGGGCGTATCGGTGTTTCTGATCGTAAGCTCGTATCTGGTTTTCGGGAATGAGGGCATTCTGACGCTGATTGCTTCGCTGATCGGCGTGACGTCGCTGATCTTTCTGGCGAAGGGCAATGCGGCAGGGCACGTTCTGATGATCATCTTTTGCCTTCTTTACGGCGCGATCTCCTTCGGCTTCCGTTATTACGGCGAAATGATGACGTATCTGGGAATGTCTATGCCCATGTGCCTGTCGGCGCTGATCTCATGGGTGCGCCATCCGTATCAGAAAAATCAGGTTGCCGTCCATCGGGTCGGAAGGAAAGAGGTTTTCGTTTCGCTGATCCTGACGGCGATCGTCACCTTTGTCTTTTACTATATTCTGCTTTGGACGAAAACGGCGAATTTGATCCCGAGCACAATTTCCGTGGCAACGAGCTTTCTGGCGGCGAGCATGATGTTTTGCAGAAGCCCGTATTATTCGCTTGCCTACGCGGCAAACGACATCGTTCTGATCGTGCTGTGGATTCTGGCATCGCTTGAGGATATTTCGTATCTTTCCGTGGTCGTTTGCTTTGCGGCTTTTCTGATGAACGACGTTTACGGCTTTATCAGCTGGAGGGGGATGGAGAAGGCGCAGGCGAAAGTGAGTGCTGAATCGGTTTGATATCATGTAATAAAACGAAAAACTCTTCTGCTTGGATCGACAGAAGAGTTTTTATTTTATAAATTTGGTAAAGCAATTCCCCATATTCCGGCAGTCATCAGCAAAACGACGTATGCCGGCATGAAACCGATCATCGCTACCATTATGATGTCGAATATCACGGAGTCGATGCCGCCATTGCGGCTTCTGCCAAAAATGACGAAAGGCTTGCCGTGAAAATCCAAATTGTCCTGAATTCGGTAAAATGCCGTAGTGACAGCCGAGAGCATATACACGAAAATGTGCAAGGGGCAGAGCATGAGGGACATTTCTTTTTTGAAACCCGTCAGAAGCGTGAGCGCAAACGTCAAAACGAAAAGAACGGTAAAAGCTTTATTGAGGTGATAAATAAAACCGAGATTGACTTCCTTGTGCAAGGCTTCATACCACCAATAATTTTTCTTCCCTTTGAGTAAATTTCTGAATTTGGATTTGCTTATGCGTTTTTTTCGTTTCGTCCACGTTTCAACACCGTCTCGAAACAGGAAATAAAATATTGCGGGTAAAACCATCATGATTAAAGCGAAAAAATAAAATGTGGAAACCGTGGGGTCGTAAAATTGCGGATTTTTTATCATAAAGAATGACAATGCAAGCGCAAAGCCGCCGAGGGACAGGCAGATGATGGAAAATTTACGTCTGTGATATTGAAAAACAAAAGAGAAGAAGAGGCTTGCCAGACCGACACCCACGGTCAGAGCGCCCAATGCCGCTAAAATCGAAAAACCGGAAAAGTCTTGTCCGTTATTTAGTCTTCCTATATATATAATAGAAATGATCAGCGGAAGCAGGAATGCGGCAATACCGCCGATGACCAATGCCCACGTTCCGATTTCTTTCGGTTTGCGGATTTTTTGAAGCGTTTCCTTGGAAACGTTGATATGGATCGTGTTGAGCTCGCTGAAGCAAACTTCTTCGTATTTATGATTAAATGCATCGATTTCCTTGGAGAAGGAACGGAAGGTTCTTTTCCCCATGCCGATTTCGGGCATATTGTGGATCAGGTCGGCAAAATCGTAAATTTTTTCCCGATTGCCTTCCTCGATCATTTCGAAAAGGGTATCAATGCAATCGGTGAGTATTTTTCGCGGCCTTCTCTTCGCGTGCTTCTGAAGCCGTTTTCTCGCAAACCGCAGATCTCCGAGGACGGCATCCAGCTTGTTGGGGTTTGGCGTGTCGGAAGAGAAGAGGGAACGGAGCTTGATGAAGGATTGCTGTAGGCTGAGATAGAGGATGTCGTTGGATTTTTTCTTCTTTTTCATGTAAGGACTCCTGTTGATGATAAAAATGAAGTATCGCTTGCGCGATATGAAGCGCTCGCAGGAATGCTCGCGTGAAGCGTTTGCTACGCAAACATGAAGCGAAGCGCAAGAGCTTCTCGTGCGCCGTCGAGGCGCGCTTCATGGGACGAAGTCCTGCTTCATTTTTCATGCGCGACAGCGC
>JAFQOX010000016.1 GCA_017412045.1 Clostridia bacterium | reverse complement strand
CATCGATCTTCTTTCTGTCTATGATCATAAGTAAAAACCTCAACTTGTCACAACGGACATAACGAATATCAATCCTTTCATTTACTACCCTTCCGTCTTGCGTTGCAAGCCACCTTCCCTCGCAAGGGAAGGCTAACGATCTTTTTATTTTCGTCGATGGACAGATCTTCAAACAAGAATTTATTTTCCCATCGAACTCGCGTTATTATTAGGAATTTGCTCAAAATCAACCTCGCCGTTTGCATTGCTTGGATACAAGAAAAACTGCGATAGGAGAGCAACTATCAGCGGCGATTCGCCGATTGCTTCCTCTATTGCTTTTCAAGAAAATCCCGATAAAAATTTACCGCATCTTAACCGAATTTGTGATATACTATAAGCAAAAAAACAATGTGTGGAGCGTTTGATGAAAAAAAGGCCATATATCAAGGATATCTTGATTACAATTTTGATTTTGCTGTTTTCGTTTGGCATCAGTCTGATTTTACAGTCTGTTTTTACAATTCATGAGCATATTACAGCTATCTTTATTTTTGCTGTTTTTCTCGTCTCCCTTTTTACAAAAGGATATGTTTACGGGATCGTTACTTCCTTTGCAGGCGTCATTGCAGTCAGCTGGGCATTTACTTTCCCATATTTCGTCTTTGACTTCACTGCCCCTGAGACGATTTTTTCTGCTATCGTGATGATTTGTATCGCCCTGCTCACAAGCACGCTGACTATTCGCCAAAAAAAATGGGAAGCGCTAAAGGCAGAAGGTGAAAAGGAGCGTATGCGAGCAAATTTGCTTCGCGCTGTTTCTCATGATTTGCGAACTCCTCTTACAACCATTTACGGCGCCAGCTCTGCCATTATTGAAAATCATGAAAGCTTAACCGATGATCAAAAGCTGAAAATGGTTCAAGATATCAAAGAGGATTCGCAATGGCTGATTCGGATGGTTGAAAATCTTCTGTCAGTTACGAGAATTGACAGCGAAAAAATGAAAATCATTAAAACCGCAACGGTTCTTGAAGAGCTCATCGATTCCGTCATTATAAAATTCAAAAAGAGATATCCGACACAAAAAATTGATATCGACATTCCGGATGAAATCGTTTTGATTAAAATGGATGCGATTCTCATTGAGCAAGTCATTGTGAATATTCTTGAAAATGCTGTCCAACACGCGAAAGGAATGACAAGGCTTTCGATCAAGGTATTCACATTGAATAAAACTGCCGTTTTTGAAATAAGCGACAACGGTTGCGGCATTGAAAAAGAACGTTTGGATAAAATTTTTACGGGCAGCTATGATTCGATGACGCAAACAGCTGACGGTCAAAGACACAACGCCGGCATTGGGCTGTCTGTGTGTGCAACAATTATCAAGGCTCATAATGGAACAATATCTGCGGCAAATGATAAAAACGGCGGCGCCATTTTTCGCTTTACATTAGATATTGAGGAAGAGGAATATGAATAACAAATACAAAATATTGGTAATAGAAGATGAAGAGCATATTCAAACCTTCATTTCAGCTCTTTTTGAAGCAAACGGTTATGCGGTGATTACAGCCAATACCTATGAAAATGCAAAGCATATGTATGCTTCGTATCAGCCGGATCTGGTCATTCTCGACCTCGGACTTCCTGACCGTGACGGCATGGTGTTTCTTGAAGAAACCAGAAAAGCTTTTTCTACGCCAATCATTGTTCTTTCTGCGCGGGCAGATGAAAATGATAAGGTCAAAGCGCTCGATATTGGAGCCAACGATTATGTTACCAAACCGTTCGGTTCTGCGGAGTTAATGGCTCGTGTCCGCTCTGCTCTTCGTAATGCAAGGAGAAATATAGATGCACTTGTTACACATAACGGTAAATTGATTCTTGGCGATTTTTCCATTGATTATGACGCGCGCCGCGTTTTTATTAAAGATGAGGAAATCAAGCTGACACAAACTGAATACAATATTGTCGCATTTCTTTCCGAACATTGCGGAAAGGTGATGACGTATTCCGCCATTATTAAAAAAATATGGGGATATCCTGATGATGGCAGCATTAAAAAATTACAGGTAAATATGGCGAATATCCGAAAAAAATTCGGTTACAAGCTTGGAGAAACAAACTATATTGTTAACGAGCTCGGTGTCGGATATCGAATGATTGAAAAGAGCGAATAAGTGCTTTTGAAACGGAAGGGCTATTTTACCGAATCTTAACTGATTTCATGATAAAATATAGTTGTGAACATTTTAATTGATCAGAATGAAGTTTCATTTACGGTATCACTGATTTTTTCAAGCGTCATTGCAGTCAGCCGCGCACTCGCTTACCCGTATTCGTCTTTGACTTTACAGCCCGTTTTTTTACTCTTTTTTTGATCTTTACAGATGATGGAAACCGATGGAAAAATGATTTTTTATAAAATGATAAAAATATCATAAATATCCAGATGACACAAAGGCTTTTTAATTTTTTTGAAAATACTTGATTTTATGGAATTTTTATGTTACACTGTAACAAAATGTGTTTGCTCCATTCTTTCTGTAAACGCGCGGAGGTGCGCTGTGAAAAGCTTTATGAATACCATGTACGCTTTGAATATCGTCTGGCAGTCCTTCTGGAATTTGCTGTTTCCCGTGGGACTCGGCATTCTGATCGGCTGGCTGTTGACGGAGAAGTGCGGGATGGGCGATTACGTGTTCGTCATTTTCATCCTGCTCGGCGTGCTCGTCGGGCTCGTTTCCATGATCCGTTTTCTGCTGTCCGCGCTGGCGGGACTGGAGCGGCTGGAGAAGGAACAGCAAAGCAAAAATAATTTTCGTGAATGATACGAGGAAACGTCTATGCAAAAGAACAATATGCCCCTTTGGGAGATCGCGGCGCTGACTGTCGGAGAGCTTCTGGTCTCTCTTGCGATCGTCGGCGTTTATCTGCTTCTCGACAAATTTTCGTACGCCGTGATCGGCGGCTGTCTGCTGGGGAGCGCGGTAACCGTCCTGAACTTCGTGATCCTTTCCGTTTCCCTTAACCGCGCGCTCGACCGCGTCATGGAAGGCAAGGGTGAGACGGCGATGAGCGAGGAGGAGGCGGAGCGCTTTGCCCGTGAAAACCAAGCCGCGCTTCAGCGCGCGCAGGCAGGCTCCTATCTGCTCCGTCAGGTCCTGATGCTCGGCGTGCTCGTTTGCGCGTTCCTGCTCGACGGGTGGTTCGACGTGATCGCAACGCTGATCCCCCTTTTGATGTTCCGCCCTCTGCTGACGGTCTGCGGTCTTTGGAAGAAAAAGTGAAATCCGGAAAATCTTTGATATGATGAAAAAAGGAGATGAGGTCCATGGATATTTCAGTAACGGGTCCCAAAATATATTTTGAGATCCCTCTTTTCGGCGGAATCAAAATCACGCAAACGACGGTCTCTCTGCTTGCGGTCACGGTGCTTCTGATCGTTGCCGCCTACTTCCTGACGCGCAATCTTTCCAAGCGTCCCGGCAGAGCGCAGGTCATCGTGGAAAAGCTGATCACCATGCTGTATAACCTCGTGGAGGATACGATGGGAAAGCACAATCTTGTGTTTGCGCCCTATATCGGCACGCTCTTTCTGTCCTCCATCGCGGGTACGCTGATCGGTATGACGCAGATTTTCCGCTCGACGACGTCTGACCTTTCGGTCACGCTTGCGTGGGCTTTGGTGACGTCCGTGATGGTGTGGTATCACACGATCAAAAATTTCGGCTTCAAGGCGTGGCTCAAGGGCTTTACCGAGCCGATCGTCGTGATGACGCCGATGAATATCGTCAGCGAGATCGCTCAGCCGATCTCTATGGCATTCCGTCACTTCGGTAACGTGGCGGGCGGCTCCGTTCTGACTGCGCTGATCTACGGCGCGCTTGCCGCATTGACGTCATTTCTCTTTTCGTGGCTTCCGGAGGCGGTAGCCGCAGCGATTCCCCCGATCTTTCAGGTCGGTATTCCCGCGTTCCTGTCGATTTATTTCGATTTGTTCTCGGGATTCGTTCAGGCACTCGTATTTTCTCTTCTCACGATGGTCTATATTGCGGGGGCTTGTCCGCCTCCCGCAGAGCGCCGTGAGGAGTCGAAATAAAAGCGGATAGGCTCCGCACATCAAAAATAAAGAAAAAATTTCAGGAGGATTTTTATTATGACAGGTTTGGAAGGTTCCATTGTTGTTGCAGCAAGAGCGCTCGGTGCCGGACTTTGTATGGGTCTGGGCGCGATCGGTCCCGCTATCGGTGAAGGTAATGCGGTTGGTAAGGCGCTGGAAGCGATGGCGCGTCAGCCCGAAATGGCAGGCTCTCTTCGTACCAACATGATTCTGGGCTGCGCCATTACGGAAACAACGGGTATTTATTCCTTGGTTATCTCTTTGCTTCTCTTGTTCCTGAAGCTCAGCTGATTGCCTGAGATGGAAGCGATACGAAAGGGAGGATTTCTATGCTCGAAACGTTTGAAGCGTTTGTCGGCGTCAACTTCTGGACGATGATTTTCGCGTGGTGCAACTTGCTGATTCTCTATTTTGTCCTTCGTAAGCTGCTCTTTAAGCCCGTAAAAAATATGATCGATTCCAGACAAAAGGAAATTGACGATATGTATTCCGACGCGGAGAAGCTTCGCGCGGATTCGGAGGTCATGAAGGCTGATTACGAGGAAAAGCTCAGCCACGCACAAGAAGAGAGTGAAGAAATTTTGAAACACGCGGTCCGCCGCGCACAGCTTCGCGAGGAGGAGATCCTGCGCGAGGCGAATGACAAGGCTTCCCGCGTGATGAAGCGCGCCGAAGAACAGGTGGAAATGGAAAAGAAACGCGCGATCAACGAGGTCAAAAACGAGGTCTCCGACATGGCGATCGGCATTGCCTCTGCGGTCATCGAGCGCGACATCAGCCGCGAGGAGCATGAGGCGCTGATCGACGAATTTATCCGTACGATGGGCGATTCCTGAACGGGCGGCAATTTCTTCCGGATAAAAAGGACGGATGATCATGATAGATGCAAAGGAATACGGAAAGGCGCTTTTTCTTCTGACAGAGGAGGACGGCACGACGAAAGCCGTCGCCGAGGAGCTCAGGGCTGTGCAGAAGCTTTTGCGCGAGAATCCGCGTTATGAAAAACTTTTGGATACGCCCGCGCTTTCGAAGGAGGAAAAACTTCAACTGATCGATCGGGCGTTTTCGTCCATGAACGAAAGCCTCGTGAATCTGCTGAAGATTCTCTGCGAGAAGCACAGCGTATACCGATTTTCGGGCGTGGCGGATGCCTACGCCGCATTGTATGATGAGTCGCGCGGCATCGAAAGGGTGCAGGCGCTGACCGCCGTCGCCATGACGGCAAAGCAGCTCGACCTGCTGAGAGCGAAGCTTTCGTTTTCGACGGGGAAGACGGTGATCGTGGAAAATACCGTGGATCCCTCCTTGCTCGGCGGTATGGTGCTCCGCATGGCGGGCAAACAGCTTGACGGCTCCGTCAGGGCAAGGCTCCGCGCCCTGGAAAAGAGCCTCAGGGAAATCGTGCTTTGATTTTGCGCGATATACAGATTGCAATAAGCTGCCCCGTGCAGCGGAATGGGGATTGAGATGAAGTCTAAAATTGATGACATCAGCAAGATCATAAAAGAACAAATCAGAAATTATGCGAAAAAGACCGAGCAGGATGAGGTCGGCTACGTCATTTCCGTCGGCGACGGTATTTCCAAGGTACACGGTCTGGACAAATGCAAGGCGAACGAGCTGCTGGAATTTTCCAACGGCACGTTCGGTATGGCGCTCAACCTGGAGGAGAACTGCGTCAGCGCGGTCCTGCTCGGTAACGACGTCGGTATCAGCGAGGGCAGTCTCGTCAAGCGTACGGGCAAGGTCGTTTCCGTTCCGGTCGGCGAGGCGATGATCGGACGCGTCGTGGATGCGCTCGGTCAGCCGATCGATGCCAAGGGTCCGATCGTATCCTCCGGAATCCGCCCGATCGAGCAGAAGGCGCACGGCATTATCGAGAGAAAATCCGTTTCCGTGCCGCTCCAGACGGGTATCAAGGCGATCGACTCCATGATCCCGATCGGTAGAGGTCAGCGTGAGCTGATCATCGGCGACCGACAGACGGGCAAGACCGTCATCGCGACGGATACCATCATCAACCAGAAGGGCAAGGACGTGATCTGCATCTACGTCGCCATCGGTCAGAAGCAGTCCACGGTCACGAACGTCGTGGATACGCTTTATAAAAACGGCGCGATGGATTATACCATCGTCGTCTGCGCGACGGCGGCAGACCCCGCGCCCCTGCAATACATAGCGCCCTATTCGGGCTGCTCGATGGGCGAATACTTTATGGAAAAGGGAAAGGACGTCCTCATCATTTACGACGACCTCTCCAAGCACGCGGTGGCTTACCGTGCGCTCTCGCTTCTGATCCGCAGACCTCCGGGCAGAGAAGCGTACCCGGGCGACGTTTTCTATCTGCACTCCCGTCTTCTGGAGCGCGCTGCGAGACTCGCGCCCGAATACGGCGGCGGCTCGCTGACGGCGCTTCCCATCATTGAAACGCAGGCGGGCGACGTTTCTGCGTACATCCCGACGAACGTCATTTCCATCACGGATGGACAGATCTTCCTGGAAACGGAGCTCTTCCACTCCGGTGTCAGACCTGCCGTCAACCCCGGTATCTCCGTCTCCCGCGTCGGCGGAAGCGCGCAGATCAAGGCGATGAAGAAGGTGTCGGGCTCTCTGAAGCTTCTGTATTCGCAGTACAGAGAATTGCAGAGCTTCGCGCAGTTCGGCTCCGATCTCGATGCGGATACCAAGGCAAGACTGGACCAGGGACAGAGAATCGTGGAGGTCCTCAAGCAGGGCAGAAACGCGCCGATCGCGGTGGAATTGCAGATCGCGATCATTTACGCCGTTGTCAATAATCTGTTGAAGGATATTGCGGTGGAGGACGTCTCCCGATTCGAAAAGGAATTGTTTGAATATCTGACGGCGACGAAAGAGGAGCTTCTTTCCGAAATCCGCGAAACAGGCGTGATGACGGACGAGACGACCGCGGCGCTTCACGAAGCGATCGTCGTTTTCAAGACGAAATTTTTAAATCAAGCGTAAGCGCGTGTGAAAGGCAGGGATTTTTGTGGCAGGCGCATCGATGAATGATATCAAGGCGCGCATGAAAAGCGTGCGAAGCACCATGCAGATCACAAAGGCTATGGAGCTCGTCGCGACCTCCAAGCTTCGCCGCGCAAAGGAGCGCGTGGAAAAATCCCGGTTTTTCTACGCGGTGCTCGGCGATGCCATCCGCGCGATACGGAATACCCGCGAGGCGGAGGATTCCGTCTGGAGTGTACGCCGCGAGGATGCAAAGACCTTATACGTCGTGATGGCGGGCGACAGAGGGCTGGCGGGCGGCTATAACGCCAATATCTTCCGCCTGACGGAGAAGCTTGCGCAGGGAAAGAACGCGGTCTATCTCCCGATCGGCAAAAAGGCGATCGAATACTACCGCCAACGCGGGGCGGAGATGGATACGGATTCTTACGACTTTATCGCGGATATGCACGTCGGCGATGCGCTGGCGCTGGCAGAGCGGATCTGCGAGCGCTTCCGCTCGGGCGAGATCGGCGCCGTGGTGCTGGTCTATACGGAATTCGTTTCGATGATCACGCAGACGCCCGTGCATCGGGAGCTTCTGCCGTTCCCCGAAAACGGGGATAAAAAGAACGTCGCCGCACCCTGCTTTGAGGGGGATGTCGAGACGATTCTCGATCATATCGTTCCCGACTACGTCGGCGGCGTACTGTATTCTGCTGTTTGCGAATCGCTCGCCTCCGAATCGGGCGCGAGAAGAAGCGCCATGAACGCGGCGAACAAGAACGCGGGCGAAATGATCGACAGTCTCATGCTCAGCTATAACCGCGCCCGTCAGTCGGTGATCACACAGGAAATCACGGAGATCGTATCCGGCGCAGAGGCGCTTTGATCGCAGGACTTTTCATGCAGAAAGGAAAGATAGCAGATGGGAAAAAACATCGGCAAAGTGATACAGATCATAGGACCTGTTTTGGATATTAAATTTGAAAACGGCCGTCTCCCCGATCTTCTCAACGCCATTGAGATCATGCACGAGGGTAAGAAGGTCGTTTGCGAGGTAGCGAGCCAGCTCGGCGACGACGTGGTGCGCTGTATTGCGATGTCCTCCACGGACGGTATGTCCCGCGGTATGGATGCTTACGATACGGGCACGGGCATTACCGTTCCCGTCGGCGAGGCGACGCTCGGCAGAATTTTCAATCTTCTCGGCGAGGCGGTGGACAATCAGCCCGATCCCCTGAATGCCGAGAGATGGTGTATTCACAGAGATCCCCCTCCGTATTCCGAGCAGGAGGGAACGACCGAAATCCTGGAAACGGGTATCAAGGTCGTTGACCTGATCGCGCCCTACGCAAAGGGTGGTAAGATCGGTCTTTTCGGAGGCGCGGGCGTCGGTAAAACCGTTCTGATCATGGAATTGATCAACAACGTCGCCAAGCAGCACGGCGGTCTCTCCGTTTTCACGGGCGTCGGCGAACGCACCCGCGAGGGAAACGACCTTTATAATGAAATGAAGGAGTCGGGCGTTCTTGCCAAAACGGCTCTCGTGTACGGACAGATGAACGAGCCGCCCGGCGCGAGAATGCGCGTGGCGCTCTCGGGTTTGACCATGGCGGAATATTTCCGTGACAGAGAGGGTCAGGACGTGCTTCTCTTCATTGATAATATTTACAGATTCACACAGGCGGGCTCGGAGATCTCCGCGCTCCTCGGCAGAATGCCCTCCGCCGTCGGTTATCAGCCGACGCTGGCGACGGAAATGGGTATTTTGCAGGAAAGAATCACATCCACGAAAAAGGGCTCCATCACGTCCGTGCAGGCGGTCTACGTGCCTGCGGACGACTTGACGGACCCCGCGCCCGCGACGACCTTCGCGCATCTGGACGCGACCACGGTTCTTTCGAGAAGCATTGCCTCTCTCGGTATTTATCCCGCGGTCGATCCGCTGGATTCCACGTCGGCGATCCTGACGCCCGACGTCGTCGGCATCGAGCATTACGAGGTGGCGCGCGAGGTGCAGAGCATTCTCCAGAGATATAAGGAGCTTCAGGACATCATCGCGATCATGGGTATGGATGAGCTTTCCGAGGAGGATAAGATCATCGTTAACCGCGCGAGAAAGATCCAGAGATTCCTTTCCCAGCCCTTCACCGTTGCCGAGCAGTTTACGGGCATGGAGGGAAGATACGTTCCGATCAAGGAAACGGTCCGCGGCTTCCGTGAAATTCTGGACGGCAAGCACGACAACCTTCCCGAATCGGCGTTCCTTTTCGTCGGCACGATCGACGAGGCGGTGGAAAAAGCAAAGAAGCTTCGCGCGGATGCGTAAGGACGGGTGAGTTTTCGCCCTTTGGCGCGCAAAGCTTCGTAAACTTGATGAAAGGCATGGTCATATATATGCGTACGTTTCATTTGGAAATCGTGACTCCAGACGGACCGGCTTTCGACGGCGAGGCGGAAAGCCTTCTGGTACACACCACCGAGGGCGACGTCGAGATCCTGCGCGGTCATATGGATTATATCGCGGCGGTCGACGTCGGCAGAGCGCGCGTGCTGGCGGACGGTCAGCCGAGGCTGGCTTCCTGCGCGGGCGGCTTTCTCTCCGTTTCCGGCGGCGAGGTCCGTCTGATCGCCGTGACGTTCGAATTCGCGGAGGACATCGACGCCAAGCGCGCGATGGCGGCGAAGGAGCGCGCGGAGCGGGCGATCGCGAACGCCAAGGACAGACAATCCAAAAAGATTGCTGAAGCTAAGCTTTTGAGAGCCCTGAACAGACTTCGTATCGCGAAAAAATAAATACGGATCTGAGATCGGAAAAGCCAATTCGCTTTCCCGATCTCAGACCGTCGAAAAAGCCATGTAGAAAATTCAAAAATAAAAAGTTGCACAAAGCTGGAAAGGCTCCCTCTGGGAGGGAGCTGGATTTTGCGAAGCAAAAGACTGAGGGAGAGTGCGTGATTCAAGAATTTTGGATTGGATTTGTCTG
>JAFQOX010000015.1 GCA_017412045.1 Clostridia bacterium | reverse complement strand
ATTCTATTCGCCCTAAACTTGCGTAGCAAATATCACTCGGCGTAAGCCGAATATCACTGCGTACACAATGCAATTGTGCGCAATAGAACTCGCCGCAGGCGAATAGAACTGCGTGATACTCCGCTTGGAGTATCACGCTAACCGGCAGGGATATTTTTATAATATATAAAATTGGAAGATTTCTTTCGCCCATCCAAGCCAGGCGGGAACGTTCGCGTCCAACCAATCCGCGATCCAAGAAATATCCGCGGGCGGTACCTTGCCGATCTGCTGAAATACGTTCCCCTCCGCCACGGATTTTCCGATTGCGATCATAGCGTACGCGTGATCCCCTACTGCAACGTATTTTCCAATCGCAAGCGCGCCCGCCGAAAAGCATCCCAAAGACAACGCACCGAAGGAAACGATGCCGATACTGATCGCGCCTGCGGCAAATAAGCCCAAAGCAACGGTTCCGATTGCCAGCAATCCGAACGAAAATACGCCTGCGGCGATCAACCCGAGCGCAACAAGCCCTACGGATACGATCCCGAACGATAAAAGTCCAAGTGAAAATATGCCTCTCGACAGCAATCCTACGGAAAATATCCCCTTCGCTTTCCAACCGACGGCAAAAAAACCGTGCGCGTTGCGTCCGATATGATAAAGCGGCATTCCGAAAATCATCTTTTCGCTCTTCCGTTCACGCAGCTGTTTTTTGCATTTTTCCCAAAGCGTTTCCGATTCTTTGCCGATCTCCGGGACTTTCTTTTCCGTCACGTCCTCCTTCAGGAGATAATCCATCGAGCACGAAAAAAGATCGCTCATTCGGATCAGCTTTTCGGTTTCGGGATAAGCAAGATCCGATTCCCATTTGCTGATCGACTGACGGGAAACACCGAGAATCTCGGCGAGCTGTTCCTGTGTGTAACCGCTCTCCCTTCTGAGCTTTGAAATTTTTTCTCCAAACGTCATATCATAACCCACCTTTCCTGTATTTACGCTTTCTGACGCTATCACCTATATTGTAACATCAATCGCAAAAAACGCCACCAATTTCGGGTTGCTTTCTGTCAATTGGGGGTTGCATTTGCAAAAATCACTTCAAATTTGCTTTTATGAAAGCTTACGCTGTTGAAAATATCCCTGCCGACGGGATCGGCAGGGATGCTTTTTCTGTTTGATAACGGATCCGTCACCACGGATGATAGCCTTCGGAAAAATCCGTTCCGTTGTGCATCTGCGGATAATAACTGCGGAAAATATGGCGCGGCGCTCCATCAAATTCCATTTTTATAACGGTAACGCCCAAAATGGGATCGGGAATTTCCTTGGGAAGATTTTTCAAAAAAATACGGTGTCCGTCCATGATAAAATCAATTTCTTCTCCGCTGACAAGGAACGAAACCTTCTTGGGCGCGTCCATATAACCGCCGAACATCAACTCGCCGTTTTTGGGCCATACCCAGTTCCAGAGATAGAAGGTCTTCAGATCTTCATCGGCGGAAACTGCCGTCAATGTATTCGCGCTGTATATGGG
Source organism: Clostridia bacterium (assembly GCA_017412045.1). Lineage (GTDB taxonomy): Bacteria > Bacillota > Clostridia > Oscillospirales > CAG-272 > QALR01. The sequence goes on along the minus strand of JAFQOX010000015.1, from coordinate 3,230 downwards.
TCCCGTACGGAACTTTTTACCGTACGCCGCCGCGCCGTTCTTTTCCAGCCACGCGCCGACGGGTAAAAGACGTTCCTTCGTATCCTCGGAAACGCTGCCGTCCGGCTCGGGCGAAATATTGAGGAGAAGATTACCGCCGCCGCAGGTGCAAAGATGAAGATCGCGTACGATCTGCTTGGGAGAAACGGCGAAGGGCTTCGACTGCTCCGCATCCACGTATCCCCACGCAAGACGGGTCAACGTCATGCACGCTTCCCAATCGCGATCCTTTTCCGCGCGAATGGCTTGCTCGGGTGTCGCAAAATCCTCGGGCAAAACGCTTCTGTTATTGATAATGATATGGGGCTGGATTTCACGCAGCTTTGCATTTCTGTTGACGGAATCCCAGCTTTCGGCGTTTTCCATCGGGCAGGAAACGTCATACCAGAGAATATCGATCTTACCGTAATTCGTCAGCAATTCGACGTTGAGATCTTCGATATATTTGGTAAAACGCGCTCTCGCCTCGGGATCGTTTGCGCATTTCCAGCTGTCCGGATGATGCCAATCCATCAGGGAAGAGTACAGACCGATTTTCAGATCAAATTCACGGCACGCCTCACAGAATTCGCGCACGATGTCTCGACCGCAAGCATTCATGGAATTGTAGGGATTGACCTTGGAATCCCAGAGCGAAAAGCCTTCGTGATGGCGCGTGGTCAGAACGGCGTATTTCGCGCCCGCCTTTTTGGCAAGCTCACACCATTCTCTGGCGCATCCCTCCTTGGGAGCAAAGGTCTTTGCCAATTTTTCATATTCCTCCACGGTATAGTTCTGATTGGCTTGCGACCATTCGCCCGTTCCCAGCTCGGAATACAATCCGTAATGGATAAACATTCCGAAGCGAGCTTCTCTGAACCACGCCATTCGCTCGTCACGGGTTGCGGCAGTCATCTGCTCGTACTCGTATCTGCTGAAACACATAATATTGTCCTCCGTCGTTTTATAAAAAATTTATTTTGAATTTACCGCAGAATAATCCGTTTCTTGCAAATCATCAAATAATTTTTCATACTGAACCTGCTTTAGATCCGCAGATAAGCGGCGGATCACAGATTTTCTCGTCACGATACCGATAAAGGAATCCCTGTCATCAATCACGGGAATAAAATTCTGTTCGATCGCCCGTTCCACAAGCTCGCAGTAGCTTGTGCCGATGCGTACGGGAGGATTTTTCCCCTTACAGAGAAAATCCCGGACGAATACGGATTCCAAATCCCGAAAATCCACGGATTTTTTATTTTTTTCTGAATTTTTCATATAATCCGTCAAATACCAAAGAAGATCCCCGTCGCTGAGTGTACCCACGTATCGGTTGTCTCTCGTAATCACGGGAACGGCTTTTCTTCCGTGATATTTCATTTTTTCCAGAGCCTGACGAACCGAGCAATCATCGTACAAATAGGTAACCATACTTCTGGGAATTAAAAAAGATGCAATATTCATATATTCACATTCCTTTCTATCCGGAGCTCTATATATTATATTACACAAAAAATAAAAACAAGTCAAATACAGAAAATTACAAATTTATAAATTTTTACGGTATTTTTGCAAACGTATAGGTTTTATAACGTCCCTTTTTTCCCATCGGTTGAATGAGTCCTATGCTTGAAAATATATTCAAGGCTCTTTGTGCCGTAAACAAATCACATCTCGCGGCGATGCGAAAATCGGAGGAAGAAAACTCGGAAGGTAAATTTTTAGGTAAAAAACGGAGATAATCCTCTGCTTTCTCCAGATAGATCTCGTCGATCAGCGCCGTGGGGTAACGGTCCAGCTTCGTCGCTCGTTTTTTCCGATCCTTGCCGTATCCATCGGGGACACGGTATTCATTCACCTCCAGAAGCATAAGGCAAACCCGGAAATTTTCATGCAAAAGGAAATCCCGAAGCCCGTAAAGCTCCGGCAAAACGTCGATTTCTTTTCCCTTTTTCGGACTCTTCCTCTCCGAAAGGGACTCTCCGGTGGAGGGGTCCAGCCAAAAAATTTTTTTGGATAAGGCAATCGGATAGATCACGGTCACGGAGTTTTCCACAATAAATGTGGAAATCTTCGGCGCAAGCCGATAAAGATCTCTTGTCTGAATCTCAAAAATTTCGCCCTTGCGCGCAATATCCGCAAAATATCCGTCGACCTTGACCTCCTGATATGCGGCGTCGGGCTCAAAATAATCTTTCAGAATCGCATGAAGTGTCTTTTCACTCAAAGTTCCTATGCCCGAGCGTTCGCGGATGCTTTCCCGATGGCGCAAACATATTTCCGAAAAACGCTCCTGATCCATAAAAACATCCACCTTTTCATATTTCTGTAGGAATTATAACACAAAGCCGTCGGAAAAACAAGCGTTCCGACGGCTTTTGCAATGATTTATTTTTGTTTTCTTTCAGATATCACGTTTTGTTCGTACATTCTCTGATAATTTTTCATCAAATTGGAAAACAACTCATCCCGTACGCAAAATGTTGTGCTGATATTAACAATGGAATCCCTTTTGGCTTCATCATCCTCAAACTCCAGAGCAACCAAGCTTTTGATTGTATCGTTATACAAATACAAAGAATTTTCCGAAATTTGTTTTTGCAGGGTATCCAACCGTTCCAAAAAATCCTTCTGCGTAAATCCCGCATCTGCTTTGATTTGACCTCTGCCGAAAAGATAGTCGATCGAAACGCCGAAATAATCCGCAATTTTCGGAAGCAATTCCGGATCGGGTGCTCCACCATTCTCCCATTTGGAAACCGCTTGCGCTGAAACGTCTAAATTTTTAGCCAACTCTTCCTGCGTAATATTTCTTTCTTTTCTGAGTTTTGCAATTTGCACGCCAATCGTTTGAACCGTCGTCATAAAAATACGTCCTTTCCGTTTATTGATTTTAGTATATCATAAAATACGGTTGAATGCAATAGACGCAAATTTGATAAAAAAACAACCGGCATTTGTAACTCGCAAAAAGTTTTACAAACATCGGTTGAAAGTGTTCAAAATCATGTTTTATCGAATCCTGCTTTTTTCGCGAAAAAGAAAAAGACCGACATTGATCGTCGGTCTTTCAGAATATCCATTAAAAACCAAATAAGAGAAGTCCGAACAAAGCGAACTCAAACTTTTAGAAGTTCAAGCCCTCGGTCTATTAGTATCGGTCAGCTGAACACATTACTGTGCTTACACCTCCGACCTATCAAACTCGT
>JAFQOX010000014.1 GCA_017412045.1 Clostridia bacterium | reverse complement strand
CCTAAATTCCCGCAAAATTAGGCTATACAAGAAATATCAAGTAAATTGAATATTTCCCGTTGAGTTTTTGAAAGAGGTTGGCGGAGCGAATTTTTTTGAGACGGAATATCAAGACAAGTAATCTTGTCTAATTCGAGCAAAATTTTTTTAAAGGTATACTTGTTAGCGTGCATATAGTCTGATAGACAATTCATCATATAAGAACGAACGATCAGAGAAATAAATGCTACGAAAAGTTTTCCACGCAATGCATCGGAGCCGTGCAGATACAAGCGTTTCATATCAAGTTCATTTTTTAACTGATCGAAACTTTTTTCGATGGTATCGCGCTGTCTGTAAATTTGTAGAATTTCCGCCGTTGTTTTTTCAAAATCCGTTTCGGCAATCAAGAAAAAGCCACATTTTCTTAATTTTTCATCAATTGCGCTATGATTTCGCACAAAACCTAAGCCGCCGTCTTTAGAGCGATTGATATAAAAATATTTGTTGTATCCCAATTTTTTATCGGGAGGCTCATGCATATTTCTTAAATCATTCTCTTGCGCCTCCAAATGTTGATAAAAAGCTTCGCTTTCTTGTACCGCTTTGTGAGGATCGTAATAAATATGCACCTTCATTCGAAAACCCAATTCATTGATTTCTGTTGCTAAACCGTACGGCAGATCCTTTCCCAAAAGAAATTCCGAATGATTCACAATCTTTTCCCGATGCTGCTCAATCAGGGTAGAACAATATTTTAAGCTTCCCGGCAATGCAATGATAAAACGATAACCGTTTTCCGTCAAATATTTCATATTATCCGCACTGTAAAAACCTCTGTCCATTACGAATCTTGTTTTTCTTGCATTGATAAATTCATTGTCAGCAACCATATACTTCAAATGAGCCTTGTCGGAAATGCTCCCGGGATATATTCGATAATACAGCGGCAATCGGCTTTCTTCGCCGTAGTACATTCCGATATTGATCTGAGGCAATTGCTCTTTATCCCGATTGTAACCCCATTCCAATTCTTTCATGTTATGGCTGTAAGAGGATATGCTTGTTACGTCATAAGCAATATACTCTTTTGATTTTTTATGCTTCATCCATTCTCGGAAAAACAAGAGAATTTCTTCTTCCCGTATCGAAGAAAACAATCTGCTGCTTTGTGCACTATTTATGTTGCCGTCACTGAAAATTTTGTGTGTATCTGCATAATCCTCAAGATAATACATTACGTTTCCTTCGCTCAGCATATATTGCGCCACCGTTTCTATTGCAGAAGTGCTCTCCGGAAAATATTTTTTCAAAATATTATGTATTCCAAGCTTTTTGAAGATTTCATTGCATATGTGATAAATACCGCAACTTCGGATGCCGCCGGTTTGAGGGCAACATTTTTGCATATAGATTTCGTAGTAATTTCGGTTCGGAATTAAGAGATTACTTACTTCATCCAATTTTCCAATTGATACACGCTTACAAGTTGGTTTTCCTTGTTCATTCCGATAAGTTTCTGTCACGTAATATACATATGTTTTTCCGGATACTTTCTTATAGGCAATACCTCTTTCGGGTAATGAAACTTTTATTTCTTCGTTCAACATTTCCTTTACTCCTTTTAATTGTATAGCCTAATTATACCATTCGTTTTAATAAAAGTAAAGGGATTCCTCTATTTTTCTTCTCTTTTCTCTTGTTTTCTTCGTTTTTCTGGATGTATAGCCTAATTTTGCGGGAATTTAGGATGTCACAGGTTCAAGCCCTGTCCGGGGAGCCAAAAAGAAAAGATCACGCAAAGCGTGGTCTTTTCTTTTTGCTTCTCGATCAAGATCGAACCTGTGACATCATGATTCATCCATCATCTGCATACCGACTGAGCGTCGCGAAGTTGGTAGTTGACGAAAGGGAAACAGCCTGAATGGCTGTTTATCTTCGTCAAAGGCACAAAGCAAGGAGTATCGGAAGCGAGCCCGCGAGCGCGCGAGACGACTATGCGACTGCCGTGTCGCCCTCGATTTGTTCGCACAAACTCGGGAGTCTGAAGCTATTGGTGATGTCACAGGTTCAAGCCCTGTCTGTGAAAAAAACTAACGCATTTTGCTTTAGTTTTTTCAATGAAGCGCACCTGCGGTGCATGAAGAATGAAGCGGGGCTTCGCCCTATGAAGCGTGCCTGCGGCACGAGAAAAGGAACGCATCACATCACTGCGAACAAAGTGAGCAACATCACTTTGGCGCAGCCAAAACTTCACTAAAATCTCAAAGTCCTTACTTTATTTAAAGGATGGTGCTATTATAGTGAAGGATCGGATTTTTGAACGATCTATGGAATTTGCTGTGCCAATTATAAATCTTGTAAAGCAGCTAAAAGAGAGTATGATTAATATATTTATAAGAGCGTCACATTATGAAAAGTGAGGGGTGATTATATAATGGAAGCAAAAAATAAAAAAGATCTTTGGTTGATCATTATTTTTTCCATTGTTGGCGGTGGCATTTCTGCTTTGAGTTTTTTTCTTTACCATTATTTTGAGAACCCTCTTGTTACGATAATGGTCTGTATAGCAGATATAGTGTATGCTTATTTTAATGCAAAATTTTTTCTAAAATCAAGGGATTGGAATGGTGTACGTCAAATCTTTATCCCACTTATGCTCCTGTTTTATTGGGTGATCATTTTTGCTATCATTTGCATAGGAAATGCATTGGTGTTAAACGGAGAATTTTTAAATCAATTCTTCATATATCCTATTTTTTTAATGCCCTCTTTTGTCTTGGTGTTGCTTTTGTTCGCGGTTATCGTAATGGGAATGGGACTATGAACTGAGGTTCCATTTTGTTGGAAAAACTCAGAAAAAAGCCTAACGCAACGGGTGATGTCCTTATCGGAGAAATTTTATAAGGGGTATGGGCATAGCCCGAGGCATTTGTAATACAAATGCGAAACTGGCGATAAAAACAGAAGAGAGAGTAATGCGGAAATACAATTCCGTAAAGCTCTCTCTTTCCTGCTTTTTATAAGTGATATTCTTTGCTGACGCAAAGAGTGATATTATCGCTAACGCGATAGGGATATTGAAGCCTGCGGCTTCAGTGATATTCTATTCGCACTAAAAGCTCGCAACGCTCACACGGTGAGCGGACGAATATCACTCGGCATAAGCCGAATATCACTGCGTACACAATGCAATTGTGTGCAATACCAATCGCCGCAGGCGAATAGAACTGGCGTGACACTCCGTTAAGAGTATCACGCCAAAGCGGCATGGCTGCTTTTACGCCATTTCTCATAACGAAAAAAACACCACCAAGGAACGGGGCGCCCTTTTTCTGAAACGGATATATTGACTATTTGTAAAAAAATTGATATAATGGGTATATTGAATAGGGAAGCTGTCTGCCCGAAGCTTCTCGGAGCGCAAGAAAGAGAGTGTGAGAACATGAAAAAATTTTTATCCTTATTGATGACAGTCCTGATTTGTTTGATTATGTCGTCGTGCGGTAATCAAAGCAAGCCGAAAACACCTACCGAGGCTACGAGATATGAGTATGGCTCGGATGGCTTTTACATCGTCAAGGAATGCTATGACCGCAAGGGAAATCTCTTCGAGGAATATTATTATACGTTTGACACCGAGATCTACAGTCTTGAATGCACAATCAAGGCGTACAACACGTTTGACGAAAATGGCAATCTTCTGAAATCGGAGGGACATTACGTTTCCAATCCGTATCACGCTATGCGTGAGAACGTGCTTATGATCGAGTCCGTCGAGCATGAACGATTCGATTATAAGATCGTGAATGAGGACGGCAATATTGAGCTTTATATCAAGCAGACGAAGAATGAAAAGGGGCAGATCAAGCGCGAGGAGTATTATACCGCGGGCGGTAGATTCATCCGCGTCGAGGAGGTGGATTACCGTGAGGACGGCACCGTGAGCGCGCGCCGAGGAAAAAATGCCAGAGATGAGCTTACCTATGAATCACTATGTAACGAAAAAGGTAATTTTGTCAGCAGCACGCAGTACGATGAGACGGGCAGAAAGACGGCGATCTTTTCCGCGGAATATTACGAAAGCGGCGTCATGCGCGCGTATAAAAAGACCACCGTCTATAAAGACGGCTCTATGGGGGATACGGCGACGGTAGCTGAATTTGACGAGTCCGGCAGACCTACGAAATATGGTGATAAGAGCTATTATTATAACCAGAACGGATCGTTCAACGTTACGAGCTATTTGCCTGGCTTTGAGCATTATAATTTCAATGCAGAGGGTTATTTGATGTCTTATCAGAATGTCTCCAATGACATGGACATCTACTATACGTACGATGAACAGGGAAGGCTTTCCTCTGCCGTGACGAAGGACGATTCATCCTTCCGTATTCTGGCAAACGTCTCTTATCTGTACCATGAGGATCATTCCGTGGTCGTGTACATTGAAAAGGCAACCAGCGCGAATGACCAGGTGATCTATACCGATACCAAGGGCAGGATCATCAAAAGCAAGAATTACAGGGGAAATAGTCTTCTCAGCTATGAAACGATTGAGTATGATGCATACGGCAACGTGACGAGAATGTGTGAGTACAAGAACGACAAGCTCAATAAGGAGTATTTGTATGAATATAATGAGCACGGCGACTTGATGAAGGAGGAGATCCGTAGCTATTATTCCTCCTCGGTCGGAAAAAAATTTACGGAATACGAATATTTTGAAAACGGATACGTCAAGAGCGTCGTGGCGTATAATAACGAAAATACCCTGAGAAATACGTCCTATACGAAGGAATATGACGCGGACGGGGGATACGTCTATACGGAATATTTCCTCGGACAGATGAGCAGAAGATTTACCTATGACAGATACGGTGAAGTGATAAAGAGTGAGAGCTTTGACGTTTCCTTGGGATAAAGAATTCCCGTTGCTTCTTCAGCAACTACTTTGATAGCTCCCACCAATTTATCCATAATCGGCAAGAGTGCTTTTTCTGCATATTCTTCACAGAATATCCGTACTTGTCAGACCATATGATAAAGTCGGTTTGATATCTTCCTTTTGATACCTCAATAACAGCTTCTCGTTTTAAAAGATTATCAATTCGATCTTCGCAGGCTTTTCATAGGAATAATAGAGGATATTTTGAGATAGAGCGTCATTAACATACTTGCTCGGGAACGGCACCATTTTATCATCATCACTCGCCAGAGGCGAATAGAATTGGCGTGATACTCCGTTAAGAGTATCACGCCAACTGCGTTAGGCTTTTTTCAATGAAGCGCACCTTACGGCGCATGAAGAATGAAGCAGGGCTTCGCCCTATGAAGCGTGCCTGCGGCACGAGAAAAGGAACGCATCACATCACTGCGAACAAAGTGAGCAACATCACTAAAATCTCAAAGTCCCCGATTTTCGGAGACTTTTTTTGTTTTCGGGTTTTATAAATTTGAAGCAAGAGATTGCTTTGGGATGATGGAGGTGAATTTTTTAAATATCTTAAAAATGAATCACAAATGAGATTTCTTCCAAAACGATGATTTCATCCGAATACTCGTACGTTACGGAAGATACGTGTTCATCTTTTTCTTCAATATAAACGTTTTTTACGTAATTTTTCGGTGGATTGCATAGAATGCTCCCAACGAGCTCCTGATACCAGATCTTGAAATCTTCAAGATGAATATCATGATTTAAATCCGTTTTCATAAATTCTTTTATACTTAATTGGCGCTTATACTCTATCGCATCCAACAGATTATTTAAGAATTCAATCGAGCCTTCGCGTCCGACCATTTCTCCCTCCTTTTGGATCATCACCTCCATGATGATATTTTATCAGATATTTTATGGATTTTTGATTTTGGGGATAACGTGCTCAAGCTTGGGATATCCGGAGCATACGGGAACCGAATATCCCAGAATTCTCCCGCTTGTCCCTGTTTGCTTGGATTTCCGGATTTTATGTTACAATGAAATATCATAGGAAACAACAGACATTTGTCATATGGGCGTTCTGTTGTTTTTTCTTGACTTCATTTTTTTGGATGTTATAATAGTTATGATCAAGACAGGAGTGAAATATCATGCTTACGATTGCCATATGTGACGATAATCCTCAATTTGCGAAAATATTAGCAAAAAAGATCAATTCGTTGTGCGCGCATAATCTTCCGGAACGGGTTGACTGTCAGATTGCTCCCATTTTCGGTTCTGCCGAAAATGTTCTTCAGTTTTTGCAAACACAAGCCATTCATATTTTATTTTTGGATATTGATATGCCTAAAATAAATGGATTCAAGCTGGCGGAATATTTATGCAAGCATTATCCGGAAACCATTATTATTTTTGTTTCTTCGTATGAAGAATTTGTCTACAGCTCATTTGAATACTGCCCGTTTCGTTTTTTGAGAAAAAGCCATCTGGAGCAGGAATTGCCGATCACTTTTCAAAAGGTGATTGAAAAATATCTCTCGGATAACGAAATGATTACGGTTCTTTCGACGGAGGGCGAACAGATTCTGCGGACAAAAGATATTATTTTCATAGAAGGACAAAAAAATTATTTCATGATCTATACGACAGCGGCGAAAAACTATAAATGCCGCGGTACGATGGATTTTGCCAATCAATTGGTTTGCCAATATGATTTTTTCAGAATTCATGCGGCGTATATCGTGAATGAGGAGCATATCGACAGTATTGATAACGGCGGTTACGTGAAAATGAAGAACGGTAAAATCATCGATATCAGTAAAAGACGGATGCCCGCTTTTAAGGAAGCTTATATGCAATTTATCCGAAGGAGGTTCTTCAAGCAATGAGTCTGTTTCTGGAACCGGCAATATCTCTTTTTGACAGTATCATGTGCGTCTATTTTATAACAAAATTCAATAACGTACCATTCAGAAAAAACAAATTTTTGATTCCGGCAATCTTGATAATCTTCGGATTTACTTTGATCAATGACTATTTTATGTCCGGATTCAATACGTTTGCAACCTTTATTTTCCTGGCGTTGTATATCGTCTACGCATTAACCGTCGCAAAGGGACATTATATCAGAGCGATCCTTTCCGCCTTTATGTTTGAAATTGTTTTTGTTCTGCTCAGCAGTCTGATTTACGTGGCTATTTCGATGACCATCCATAATTTTGACGATGCGCTTCAGGGCTCCGGAAGCGCGGTTCGTTATATCTATATGGTGATACATAAAGTGTCGTTATTTGCCGTATTGAAGATTTTACTTCACGTATTCAAAGCCGATCACTCGTTGGATCTGTGGAACAGCGTTCTGACCTTTCTTTTTTCCTTCGTAACCATTATCGGTTTGGGGATGACCATGCACATTTCCGCCACGATGGACGCCGAACCGATTGACTTTCAGATTCTGATGATTACCGTCGCGTTTATCGTCGTGAATTTGATCTTATATATCTTGATCGCGCAGATTCAAAAATTGTTGCAGAGCCGATACAAGCTTCGTCTTTTAGAGGAAAAAATGGAATTTGAAAAAAACCGTCATAACGATGCAACGGCGATTTGGACGAATATACGCAAGGTACAGCACGATATGAAGCAGCATCTGAATGTCATCTCGGAACAGCTGGAAAACGGAGATATTGAGGATTGTAAAAAATATTTAGCCGATTTACTGCCCAACGTCGAGCGCATGGGTAAAATGATCAAATCGGAAAATAAAATTCTCGATTATATCATCAATTCCAAGCTCAGCAATCTCAAGGACACGAAAATCATCATTTCCGGATCGATCGGCGATCTTTCCGATATCAATGAACTGGATTTGGCGTGCCTGTTCGGAAATATGATCGACAATGCGGTGGAGGCAATACAGACCGTGGAAGAAAAGCAAATAGAACTTTTGTTTTTCAGACAAAATGCGAATCGAATCATCATTTGCAAAAATACGGTAAACGGCTCTGTTTTAAAGAGCAACAGGGCCTTGAAATCAACAAAAAAAGGCGGCGATTTCCACGGCTACGGCACGCAGATCATCGCTAAAATCGTATCGGATTATCACGGTATGATTGATTACTTTGAAGAGTTCAATATGTTCGGCGTTCAGATCGTTCTCCCCGATCCCGGCTTCGCTTCAAAAGAATGATAAACTTTTGCGCTGAATAAGATATAAAATAATATTGCAAAACGGATCGAAGCGTGGTATAATAGCCTCAGAAAGGTGGGGATCACATGAATACGATCAAAATCAATAAAAAATCCACTCAAATCGTTGCGCACAGAGGGCTTTCCGGAATCGAAACCGAAAATACGAACGCGGCCTTCGTGGCGGCGGGCAACCGTTCCTATTACGGCATTGAAACGGATATTCACAGAACCGCCGACGGTGCTTTCGTCGTTTGCCACGACGACGATCTGAGACGCGTTGCCGGCGTGAATGTTCCCGTAGAATCGACAAGCCTTGCGGAATTGCAGAACATCGTGCTTTTTGATAAGGACGGCACCAAGAACAGAACGGACCTGAGGGTGAGCGTTCTGGAAAACTATATCGCCATCTGTAAGAAATACGGAAAGCACTGCGTTCTGGAATTGAAATCCGATTTTACCGACGAAGAGATTGCGAAGATCATGGAAATCATTCAAAATCTCGATTATACGGAACACGTTACTTTCATCTCTTTTATTTATTCCAATCTTGTCAAAATCAGAAAGATTGCCCCGAGTCAATCGATGCAGTTTCTCTTTTCGAAATTTGAAGACGGACTCCTTGAAAAGCTGATCGCCGACAAAATGGACGTTGACGTCTATTACAAAGCGCTGACGAAGGAGATCATTGATCTGTTGCATGAAAACGGTCTTGTTATAAATTGCTGGACCGTTGACGTCAAGGAGCATGCAGAGAGGCTCTGCGAGTGGGGCGTCGATTATATCACGAGCAATATCCTGGAATGATTTTTCATTTTCGAAATATAGCAAAAGTCCGACATCTCATGCCGGACTTTTCCGTTCATGCGAAAATCCGTTTTTTTGATGCATCTATCCCAAAATCGTAGAATCTGTCCCAAAATCCGAAATCAATCGGATTTTTTGATATACTGTTGACGTAATAAGGCGCCGTTTGGGTGGATGAACGCGCAAATTTGCGGCGAAAAAGAAAAATCCCTCACGCTAATTGTGAACAATTTGTAAACAAATTATTTTTTTGCAAGAAATTGGTATCAAAAAAGCGTCTTATTATATGTATAGGAAAAATTTCCTTGAAATTTTAAATTTTTAAATTCGGAGGACTTTATGAAAAAAATTGTATCGTTGTTTCTGGCGCTGGTGATGCTGGTGGCTTTTGCCTCCTGCGGAACGGCTGCGCCCAAAACCTTCAGCGCGCAGGGCATGAGCCTGACGCTGACAAGCGCGTTCAAGGAGAATACGCAGGCGGGATATACCGTTTGTTACGAATCCTCGAAGGTTGCCGTTTTCATTCTGAAGGAATCGTTTTCCCTTCAGCCCGGGGTTGAAAATCTGACGTTGGATGAATACGCGGAGCTCGTCCGTCAGAGCAACGCCTCAAAATCTCCCTCGGCAATTGAAAAGCAGGACGGCTTCCATTCCATGGAATACGACTTTTTGAATGAAAAGGAAAATCAGACCTATTCGTATTTCTGCTCGATGTTCAAGGGTCCGGACGCGTTCTGGCTCGTGCAGTTTGCCTGCAAGGATGGTGATTACGATGCCTACCGTGATACCTTCATGGATTGGGCGAAAACGGTGACTTTTGATTCTTGATTTTCGGAGGCTGTGATGAAATACATCGTTATGCATGACGTATACGGAGAGATCCGTTGCGAAGAGAGCTTCTGGACCAGCCAAAAGACCATTACGGTCAATGGCGTCGCTCTCAAAAAAACAGGTAAACTCAAAAAGGGTGTTACTACGTACGAATACGAAACCGCGGACGGCGTAAAGCAGGTATCCGCCAAGGGTACCTTCACTTCGGGCATCAGCCTTACGATCGACGGCGAGACCATCGTGATCGACAAGGGGGCGACATGGTATGAAATTGTTGCCTGCGTATTGATCTTTGCCGTTACGCTGGTTTGGGGCATCACCCCGGCGCTTTACACGATCTGGCCCATTCTCGGCGGCGCACTCGGCGGCGCCATGCACGGAGTCTTTGCGCTCATCGCGCTGCTCGGTATGAAATCCACGAAGAATATGGCTTTGAAATTCATCATCTGGTTTGCCGCATTGTTCGGTACGATGCTGCTCAGCGGTATTCTCGCCATCATCCTTGCGCTGATTTTAATTTAAGATATTGGAGGAATTTTTGAATGAAAAAGCTTTTTGTTTTGTTGATCACTCTTTTGCTGTTCACGTTGGCGTTTACGTCCTGCGGCGCGCCCAAAAGCGCGGAGGACGTCATGAAAAAGATTGATAAAAAGATGGAATCCGTAAAATCTTATCAATCCGACCTGACGGCAAAGCTCTCTACGGAGATGTACGGCTACCGTGTCCTCGCGGACTTTACCGGCAAGGATATCAAAATCAATGGCAATGCCGGTAAATATTACGACTACATGATCATGGAAGGCACCATGGAAATGAAGGATCAGGAGAAAAATGAAACGATCGAAACCGTGAAAACGAAGGATATCCGCGCATTCCATGAAGACAAAATGTTTATCTTGGCGGAGCAGGACGACCTGAGCCAGAAATTGTATTCTCCTTTGACCAAGGACGAGTATATCGCGTATCTCGAAAAACAGGACGGCATGATCGAGCTCGATTTTGAATCGTGTGTCAACAGCTCTTTCGTCAAGAATCCGGACGACAGCTGGACGCTGACCTATTCCGGATATACGAAGAAAGCGATTAATGAATTTATCGAAGCCTTTGGCGACGAGATTTTTGAGGAAGACATCGAGGATATGGAGATCACGGTCCAAGCCAATGCGGATTTTACCGTAAAGGACGTTGAAGTCAAAATGATTTTTGAAAACGAATCCACGACCTCCGAATTTACCATGAAGCAGACGTATTCCAATTACGGCAAAGCAACGCCGATCGTCGATACGTTGGACGTTGCCCAGTACAAAAAGGTCTCCGATTGCAGACTGCTCACGGATGTCGCAGATATGATTGAGGATCTGGAGGAATTGGAAAACGGCTCCTTCGTTCTCGACATCACCCAGAAGCTTTCGACCAGCAGCCCTTCCTATACGCAGACGAACACGGAAAGAGATACCGTTACCTACGGTAAAAAGGACGGCAAATATTTCTACGATGCCAAGGCTTCGACCAACAATACGAAATACGATATTTCTTACGCAAACGGCAAGCAGACCGTTACGGTATCCGGTCAGACCCAGACGGTAGACCAGACGGAAAAGGAAGCAAAGGCGTTTATCAACGGTCTGATCAATACGGCGAAATACGAAGCGATCCGCGTTTCTAATATTAAGAAGCTCGAGGACGGTACATATCAGATCAGTTGCGGTAAGCCCAACGAGAATCTTTACAAGCCCGTATTTTCTTCCTTGGGCACTTCGGTTCAGAACGTATCGCAAACGATCAACATTACGGTTCAGGACGGAAAAATCACCAAAATCGAAAGCACCTTGACCGCAAAAGGCTTTTCGATGTATTACGGAAACGTTTCCTTCGAGTTGACTTCCTTGTGTGAATTTTATTATTGATATGGTTAAACCGCGAGGCGGAGTCCGTTGGGCTCCGCCTTTTTTGTTCCATAGGAAATTACGCAAAATCAACCTCGCCGTTTGCATTGTTGAGATACAAGACAAACTTGGATAGGCGAGCAACTTCGAGCGGGCGTTGCCCGCTTTTTTGAATCATTCAATATGTATTGAGGATGGGAGAATACCGCATTGACAACCGCGGGGTTATTATGATACAATAGAACCGCAATTGAGTACCGGAAAGCGCAATGGCTTTGATCAAAAATTGAAAATATAGAGGAGGATCGTTTATGAATTTCGGTATCAACGTTTTTGATTTCGGCGCAAAGGGTGATGGCGTGACCGACGATACGGCGGCAATTCAGGCGGCGATTGATTATGCAGCTGCCAAGGGAGGCGGCAAAATCCTGTTTCCGTATACCTCTGCCGGCTATCGCGTGGCTTCTCCCGCGGTGGAAAGGGTGGGGGGGAAGCCCTGTCGCTCCCAGCTTGTGATTCCGCCCGGCGGAAGCAATATTCAGCTGGAGGGGGAAATGCCCTGCCGCTTTTTGTATTCCTATCAGGTGCGCCCTCTGGACAGTGTGAAAAACAATTACAGTCCCACCAGATTCCGTGAAAGACCGTTTTATTTTACCAATACGACGATCTTTTCGGATTGGGATGCGCCCGAGGAGCATGACCCTGCCGCGCGCCCGTGGTCGATCCTGTCCGCGCCGGAGGGCACGTCCTGCCGCGGAAAATTCAGCGTTTCGCAGGTTGCCCTGACGAACATGGAATTCAACGTCCCGATGCGCCGTGAAAAAATGTATCCCACGCAATCGGCAGTCAATTTGCAGAACGTCAGCCGCGTGCATATCACCGACTGTCAGTTTGCCATTCTGGAATCGGTTGGCGATACGGTGCTGGGCATGGAATTGCAGAAAAATCCCTGCCATACGGTTGGGCTTATGACATCGGGAGATCAGAACGACCACAACGTCATCCGAAGCGCCGCCGTGCAGGGCTTCAAATACGGCTTCGTTCTCGGTGAGCACGTGGTTGCCGATTATTTATACGTTCATAACTGCGAGGAGGGCATCGTATTTCACGATTCCTCCCATATCACGTATATCGAGCACGTCGTCGCGCAGCATAACCGTTGCATTCTGACGACGACGAGAGAGGAATTGTTCGGTCACAGAGCAGGTCCCTGTAACGTCACGGTCGGCTCGCTGAATTATGAGAGCGGAAGAGGGCATAAGCCCGAGATCAGCCGTCTGGTATACGGCGTATACGATCCGACGGCGCGTCTGCGCGGGTCCCTGACCTGGCATCAGCCCGGCGGAGATAAAGAATTTCCTTCCGTTTGCGCTGAAAGCTTCCTGATTCGGAAATACGGAGAAGCGGCGAATCGCCGCTGATGGTTGCCGCCGTATCGTAATTTGTTCTGATTTTGCCGAATGCTCGACGGCGGATCTGTTTTGAGAAATTTCCTATAGAATAAAAAGATACCGATGAATGGAACAAGTCCGTTCATCGGTATCTTTTTGGTATTTTTTGTTGAAGAATCGCAAAATTTAAGAAATCACGGCAGGCACCCTTGCGGTTGCTTTGTATTCGGTCACGCCGAGGATGGTTTCGCCGTCGATCTGCAATGCCGTCGGACGGTCGAAGGTCACGCAGACGTCGTAGCCCGTATGAATGGCTACGAATTTTTCATGCTTGACGTGCTCACCCTTAAAAATGGAGGGGAAGATCATCAGCGTACGGATTTTGCTCGAGCCGTGGAAGATCATCACGCTGAGCTTGCCGTCGGACGCCGAGCGATCCTGCGCTGGCGTAGCGATCATGCCGCCGCCGTAATATCTGCCCTTCATGGTAGGTGCGAGCCATACTTTTTCATAAGTATAGGTCTTTCCGTCGATCTCGACCGTGGCGTTGGTCGGCTTGTAGTGGAAAAGCAAGCCCTTGATGGCGATCGCCGTATAGTTGACGGGCTTGTTGGATTTCGTTTTGCACAGGTCGCCGACCTCACAGCAATAGCCGTCGATGCCGAAGCCGACGTTATTGAGGAATCGGTAGTTTTTTCCCTTGACCTCGACGAGGGGAAGATTCTGCAAATATTGCTTAATGCTGACGGGCTTACCGTGAGGCTCTATGCCAACGTCGTGAGCAAAATCGTTGCCGGAGCCGGAGGGATAGTACAAAATTTCACAGGCGAGATCGAGTCCGTCACTCTCGTTTGCGAAATGGTTCAACGTGCCGTCGCCGCCGCAGAGAACCACGGTATCCTCCGCCGTCAAAGACGTCAGAAAGGCTTTGTAATCAATAGATTGAATATCTTTTTTGATCAATTCGCCTCCCAAAAAATTGCGCAATGCATCCGCTTCTTGCACGGAATGTTTGTTTCCCGCAAGGCTGTTATACAAAACGTAGATCATAATAAAAACGTTCCCTTCTTTTCATACTGTCATTTTTATTATAATCTGAAACGGGCTTTTTTTCAATGGACAAATCTTGCCTGTTGTCCAAAAATGGGGGCTTTTGTGAAAAAACATTAAAATTTTTCAAATCCGACGAGGATACCGCCTTTCTCTGCGTAAAAGCTGCAAAGACCTCTGAGCGGATGGATCTCGCTTTTCGTTTCGGGCAGCTCCTTTTCGATCAAAGCCTTCAGTTTGCGCGCGCCCTCTTCGTTTTCGCAATGCGCAATGCTGATCTTACCCGAGGAGACGCCGTAATTTTTCAGGTCGCGGATCAGCGTTTCGAGCGAACGGTTTTCACCGCGGCATTTATGCGTGGTGTCCAATTTGCCCTCGTCGCTCGCCTTGCCGACGATGCAAATATTGAGAAGCTCCAGAATTCTTGCCAGCGCGGGCGAAACGCGGCCGTTGTTGGCAAGGTTTTTCAAGGATTTCAGCATAAAGAGCAGTCCCGTTTTTTTCGTATACTCCCGGATTTTTTCACAGATCGCTTCAAAGCTGAGTCCCTCCAGGACGTATTCCTTCAATTTTTCCACGATCAGAACCATTTCCGGTCCCGTAGAAAGGGAATCCAGCACGAATACGCGCTTGCCCTCGGTCTCCTCGTAAATGAGCTTTGCCGCCTGTGCCGAATTGTAGCTTCCCGAAAGACCGCTTGTGATCGTGACGCAGATCACGTCGTCCGCATCGCCAAACGCCCTCAGCCAGTCCTCCGCGTTCGGACAGGAGGTTTGTGAGCGTCCCTTATACTGTCCAAGGAAGGAAACCATGTCCGATACGTCCAGGTCTGCGTTGTCAACGAATTCTTTTTCCGAGGTGATGATCTTCAGGGCGGCGCAAGCGAAATCGATCTGCTTGCTTTCTAAGAGGTCTGCGGATGAGTCTGCAACGATTTTGATTGTTTTCATAGATGTCTCCTGACTTTATATTATATTATTTGGATTACAGGGGATGATTTGTGTTTGCGCTCTTGGTCGGGGATAACTTGGACGGATTTTCTGCCGAAGCAAAAAATAAATCGACATTTCATCTTAAACGCATACAAGATGGGATGAAGCCGCCTGTTTCTGTAAAATTCTCGCCCAATTTTCAGTGAAATCATACGGACTTCGCAAAAGTATATCGAAAGCTGGAATCATATCCTTTTTGATTGAAAATTCTTGTGTGCGTTTAGGATCAGATGTCGAATAAAACAAATATACGATTTTCGCAATTGTTGTAAACGTAACAACTGTGAATAATTATATCATAAATTTGTTGTAATGTCAACAAGTTTCGAAATTTTTATTTTAAAATTTATTCGTATTTTTTTAGCAAAAGAAACAGCCGCGAATGCGGGAGCATTCGCGGCTGCGGGGATCGGATCAGATATTCTGTTCTCTTGCGGCGGTCAGCGTATTTTTCAGGAGCATGGTGATGGTCATGGGACCTACGCCGCCGGGAACGGGGGTGATGTAGCCCGCAACCTCGGAAACGCCCGCGTAATCGACGTCGCCGGTCAGCTTGCCGTTCGCTTTGCGGTTCATGCCGACGTCGATGACGACCGCGCCGGGCTTGACCATATCGGCGGTGACGAAATCCGCTTTGCCGATCGCGACGACGAGGATATCCGCCGTACGGCAGACCTCTGCCAGATTTTTGGTACGGGAATGGCAGACCGTCACGGTTGCGTTCGCGTGGAGCAGGAGCATTGCCTGCGGCTTACCGACGATATTGCTTCTGCCGATGACGACGGCGTTTTTGCCCTCGATCGAAATGCCGGAGCGGGTGATCAGCTCCATGACGCCTGCGGGCGTGCAGGGCAGGAAGCGGTGATTGCCGATCATGATCTTTCCGACGTTGACCTCGCTGAAGGCATCGACGTCCTTATCGGGAGAGATCGCCGCGATCACGGACGCTTCGTTGATATGCTTCGGGAGCGGAAGCTGTACGAGAATGCCGCTGATCTCTTTTCTTTCGTTGAGCTCGGCGATCTTGGCGAGAAGCGCTTCCTCCGTGGTTTCCTCGGGCATGGCGATGATTTCGGAATAAATGCCGACTTCCTCGCAAGCCTTACCCTTGTTGCGTACGTAGACCTGAGATGCGGGGTTTTCACCGACGATGATGACTGCGAGACCGGGGTTGATGCCCTCTGCCTTCATAGCCTTGACCTCTTCGGCGATTTCCTTACGGATTTCTGCGGAAATTTTTTTGCCGTCAATAATTTGTGCCATTTGATGTTCCTCCGATTCTGCGGATTATTCCGCTTTTATATTTTTTGCTTTTCTTTTGCTGAAAAAAATAGCCAGGAGCGTTTTGATGCTTGTGATTTCATCTGCCTTCAGCAGTCCTTCCTCCGTATATTTTTTGCAGAGACGGCGCAGGAAAATGCCGGTCGGAAGCAGGATGAGGACGAGCAGGGCGGAGAGCAAGGACGATACGCGCAGGCTTCCGATCATCAGAGAGTCCGTGCGGAGAAGCTCGATGAAGGTTCTGCCCAGACCGTACCAGGAAAAATACCAGATGATGATTTCACCGTAATATCTTCTCTTTTGATAGAAAACGTTAATCAGGGTGAAGCCGATGACGTTCCAGAGAGATTCGTAGAAAAAGGTGGGATGGACGAAGAGCGTACGGAAATTCGTTTCGGAATTGCAAAGCCCCATTCTCCAGGGAAGCGTGGTCTGGCTTCCGAACGCCTCGCCGTTGCAGAAGTTGCCCCATCTGCCGATCGCCTGACCGAGCATGACGGAGGGGACTGCCAGATCGCCGAGCTTGAAGAAGGAGATCTTTTTTCTTCTCGCCATATAAGCGACGGCAAGCGCGCCGAAAATGATGCCGCCGTAAATGGCGAGACCGCCTTCCCATACGGCGATGATATTATAAAGCGTACCGAGAACGTTTTCGATAAAGGTGCCGTCCGTTTCGAGATAGCCTCCGTAAAAGACGACGAAATAGAGTCTTGCGCCGATGACTGCGGTCACGACCGTGACGAGCGCGATGTCCAGCATATCGTCGAAGATCAGCCCTTGCTGCTTTGCGCGGTATACGAAGTAGCCGAACGCCGTGAAGATGGCGAGGCAGATGATGAGTCCGTACCACATTACGGTGAAGGTATGGCTGCCGATTTTGAACGAGAACGCGACGCGGTTCAGGATGAATTCGTCGATGCCGAGTCCCGGAAATGAAATGATGGATTCGTTGTACATGGGAGAAAAGTCCTTTCTTGATGGAATTACGCTTCGGAGGGCGGGGTGATCACGCTCATGGCGTAGCGATCCTCGCGGAAAAGCTCGTCAAACAGCGCGCAGACCTCGTCGAAGGTCACGTTTTTGAGGGCGTCTCCGAATTCGAAGGGGTCGCAATCGTCGTGGATCATGTGCGTGAATTCCCGCGCGAGCTTGGTGGAATCAAAGACCTTGATATAGGAGGCGTAGGTCGCGCGTTTGATGCGCTTGAAATCCTCCTCGCAGAGACCGTTTTTCCGATTCGCCTCTAGATACGCGAGGAAATTGGCGTAGACGGTTTCCGGCTCGTCCGTTTCTCCCTCCAGGAAAATGCGGGAGCTGTCGAAGGAATGGTCGTAGGAGGCATCGAAGCCGTTGACGAGTCCGCTTTCGTAGACGTCGATAGCAAAATCGGAGGTCGGTCCGAAGAGCATATCCGTCAGAATGCTCATGGCGACGCGCTTTTTCATGCGGATCTGCGGATCATCGGAAATATTCATATCCTTCACGCCGAGCAGGAACATGGGGCGGGAGACCTCAAATTCTGCGGAAACGCGCTTTTTATAAACGGCACTTCCTTCCTCGTGATAGTGACGGACGATCTTTTTGGGTTCTCTCTCGGGAAGGACTCTGTCCGCGATCTCCAGAACCGTATCCATATCCACCCTGCCGGAAACGCAGAGCGTCATATTGGAGAAGTTGTAGAAGGTATAATAGCAATCGTAGAGAAGCTCGGGCGTGATCCGTGCGATGGAATCCACGGTGCCGGCAACGTCCACGCGGGTCTGATGCTTTTCATACATGGCTTGCAGGAGATTGTAATAGATCGCGCTGCCGGGGTTATCCTCGTACATACGGATCTCCTGCGCAATGATGCCACGCTCCTTTTCCACGTTTTCGGGCGTGAAATAGGGCTTGGAAACGTAGTCCAGCAGGATCTCCAGATTTTCCTTCAGATGCTTCGTGCAGGAGAAAAGGTACGCCGTCATCGTGGCGGAGGTATAAGCGTTTGCGCTCGCACCGTATTGGGCGAAGCGGGAGAAGGTGTCGATGCCGTCCTCGTTTTCAAACATTTTATGCTCCAGATAATGCGCGATGCCGTCGGGAACCTCGTGAAAGCTTTCCTCGCCTTCCACCTTGAAGCAGTTGTCGATCGCGCCGTATCGGGTCGCGAATACGGCGTAATTGGTGGCGAAATCCTTGGGGATGACGTAAATATCGAGTCCGCTTCTGTGCTTGGTATAATAGTAGGTTTCTCCGAATTCATTGGTTTTTCGGATGATGTTCTGATCTGACATTATGCATTTTCCTCCTTTGCACAAAGGAAATAGTAGGTATCCAATCGGATGCTTTGGGAAACTCTGACGACGTCCTGCGCCGTGACGGCGAGGATCTTTTCGCATTTTTCCGCGGGTGTGATCATTTCGCCGTTCATCACGCAGGAAAAATACCAATTGAGCATATTTCCTACGCTGTCGGCAATGCGCTCTGCCGAATCGATCAGCGCAAGCTTGGCGTCTCGCAGCTCGCTTTCGGAAACGTTGCCCTTTTGGATCTCCTTCAGCTGCGCAAGGATCTCGTCGGCGGCTTTTTTCTCATTTTTGAACTCGATGCCCGAATGGACGGTCAGAAAGCCCTTCTGGCTGTTTTCGGAGGAGCCGCAATAATAGCAGAGGCTGAGCTTTTCGCGCACGTTCAGAAAAAGCTTGCTCGTCACGCCTGCGCCGTATACGATATTCAGAAGCTGCATGGCGGTATAGTCGGGACTTTTGACGGTGATGCCCGTATAGAAGCCCATGGAAAGCTTGCCCTGAGAAACGTTCTGTCTTTCATAGACCGTTTTGACCTCGTCTCTTGCGCGTGCAAGCGGCTTCGTTTCCTGCTCGTAGAGATAGCCTCTGCGCGCGTGGCTGAAAAGCACGCGGAAGGTTTCGCGCAAAGAACCGAAATCGAAGTTGCCGACGGCAAAAATCTCAATGCGTGCGCGGGAGAAAAGCTCCTGATACTGCGCGGTCAGCGCGCTTGCGGTGATGGCTTCCACGCTTTCGACGGTGCCCAATTCGCATACGCCGAATACGTCGTCGGAAAACATTTCCTCGGACAGCCTCTGCGCGGCGTAACGGCGTTTATCGTTGATCTGCGCGCGGATGTCGTCGATGAGCATTTGCTTTTCGCTCTCTACGTATTCCTCGCAGAAGGCGCCGTTTTCCATCAGTGGCGAAAACAGGATGTCGGAAAGCAGGCGGATCGCACGCTCGGTGATATCCATACCGTCAATGGAAAAACGGTTGTCCAGAAGGGACGTTCGGATTTCCAGGATCTGAGAGTCTCCTCTTTTATAAACGCCGTCGGCGATATCCGTGTCGTAGACGGATTCTTCCTCCTTACGAATGCTTCCGATGTCGGGAAAATTGACGCTTCCGCGGAGCAGTACGGGGAACAAGAGCGCGTTTTTGGCGGCTGTTTTGGGATCCAGGGGCGCGATGAAACGCAGGGAGATCAAATTGGTTTTGAATTTGGTTTCCGGGATCGCGTTGAAAAATATGCCCGTGGAGATTTCTTTTCTATTGAAAATATTAGGATTCATGTTTATTCCAACCTTATTTAAGAATTTACATAATTCTATTATATCAAAAAATATGAAAAAATCAACGCTTTTCGGTATTTTTTCCGAACGGACAGCATTTACTTTTGCGCTCATGAACGAAAATCGGCATGAATGGCAACCGCAAGGCTTGTATGAAGGGAATACAATAAACGTTTCCGCGCTCTGTGTAAGACGCGATGCCATGCAGGGAGGCGTTTGACGATTGACGAAAATGTAAAAATTTTTTGAAAATATTTTTTTGCGTTGACACGAAAGAATTTCTGTGATACCATAAAACCGACAAAATAAAAATCGTGAAAGGATTCCCCATCATGACTACAAGAAACGCATATCCCCGTCCCGAGCTGGTCCGCGAAAGCTGGATCAATCTCTGCGGAGAATGGGAATTTGAATTTGATTTCGGAAAATCCGGAAAGCCCCGCGGCGTTGCGCAAAAAGAGCATCTGGAAAAAACGATTCAGGTTCCCTTCTGCCCCGAAAGCAAGCTTTCCGGCATCGGTTACACGGATTTCATTCCCGCCTGTTGGTATCGCAAAACCGTGAACGTTCCCCACGGTGAGCAGGAGCGCGTGATCCTGAACTTTGAAGCGGTCTGCCACAAAACGGAAGTATTCGTCAACGGCGCGTCCGTAGGACGCCATCGCGGCAGCTATACGCCCTTCTCCTTTGATATTACGCAATATCTGAACGAGGGGGACAATTCCATCGCCGTTTACTGTGAATCCGACGTAGCGGGCGACGGCTCCCAGCCCTCCGGCAAGCAGAGCGCCCGCTACCATTCCTACGGCTGCTACTATACCCGCTCCACGGGTATTTACGCACCCGTATGGATGGAGGTCGTTCCTGAAGTTTATCTCAAAAACGTCCGTATGGATCCCGACGTTGACAATGAAAAGCTGGATCTCGAGCTGACCTTCCCCACGCTCGGCATGAAAACCGTCGCGCTCACCGCGCGCCTCGGCGGTAAGGAGGTCGGAAAGACCTCGGCGAAAACGACGATGAAAACCCTGAAAACCTCCGTCGCCTTGAACGAGCTCGCGCTCTGGTCTCTCGAATCTCCGACGCTGTACGATCTGGAGATCACCGTCAGCGACGGCGTGAATACGGATACCGTCCGCTCCTATTTCGGTATGAGAAAGATCGAGCTGGACGAAAAATGTCTGTGTATCAACGGTAAGCGCGTCTTTCAGCGGCTCGTGCTCGATCAGGGTTATTACGAGGACGGCGTTTATACCGCGCCCGACGACGATGCCTTCGCAAAGGATATTCTGCTCTCCAAGCGCCTCGGCTTTAACGGTGCAAGATTGCACGAAAGAGTCTTTGAACGCCGTTTCCTCTATGAAGCCGACCGTCTCGGTTATCTGGTCTGGGGCGAATACGCAAACTGGGGCTTCGACGTCGCGGATGCGGGCAATCTGAAATACTACCTTTCCGAATGGGCGGAGGCTATGGCGAGAGATTACAACCATCCCGCTCTGATCGGCTGGTGTCCCTTCAACGAAACCTGGGACGTGCGCGGCAGAGAACAGGATAACGGCATGATCCGCGCCGTCTACAATTATACCAAAACCGTCGATCCCATCCGTCCCTGTATCGATACGAGCGGTAACTATCACGTCGTCACGGATATTTACGATATTCACGACTATAACCAGAGCGTTGAAACCTTCCGCAAGCGCTACGCAGAGGTCAATGATTCGCAGATCTTCGAAAACTACGGACGCCGTCAGACATACGGCGGTCAGCCTTATTTCATCAGCGAATACGGCGGCATCAAATGGGCGGCGCAGATGGAAAACTCCGTCACCAGCTGGGGCTACGGCAATTCCCCCAAATCCATCGAGGAATACGTGGACCGTTACGTCGGTCTGACCGATACGCTGATCCGTACGCCCAAGGTATGCGGTCTTTGCTATACGCAGCTTTACGACGTGGAGCAGGAGCAGAACGGCATTTATTATTTCGACCGTACGCCCAAATTCTCCGAGGAAGTGATGGACAAGCTTTCCGCCGTCATGAAGCAGAAGGCAGCCATCGAGGAATAACGGTGATCCAACGCTGACCCTCTTCAGACGAGCCTTGATTTTGATCAGAAAGCCCCGTCGGGCAAACGCATTTTTCCGTCAATCGGAGAATCGCGGCGCCTGACGGGGTATTTTTATATATTGAAAAATGGGAATACGCTTTCGATAACAAGCATACTAATATAACAAATCATTCTAGAACATATTTTAAAGTTTGTAAGTATTTTCCTTAATTACTGTGAAAAAAACGATAATGCGCACGCACAATCACAAAGGCTTTTTGTCGTTTTTCATAAAATTATAAAAATTTTTGCAAAATAATAGACAAATGTGTATTTTTGTGATATAATTCAATATGTATGTAAATTTTTACAATCGGAGGTAATCGTATATGGAAACTACCAATGAGCAAAAAATCAAGCCCGAAAAGCAGCAGGATTCTCCAAAAGCAAAGTCCAAAAAGGACGAAACCTGGCTGAAGCCGCGCCACAAGGTCGTCAGAAACCTGCTTGCCTGTGCCATTAACCCTTATTCCGCATGGAAATACGGCATGAAAGCGGAAAAGTTCAAGGAGCAGAACGGCAGACAGTATCTGGTGCTTTTCAATCATCAGACTGCCTTTGACCAGTTCTTCGTCGGCGCGTCCTTCGACGGTCCGATCTATTATCTGGCATCGGAAGATATTTTCTCCAAGGGCTGGGTATCCTCCCTGATCCGCTATCTCGTTGCGCCCATTCCGATCAAAAAGCAAACGTCCGATATCCGCGCCATCAAAAATTGTCTGCGCGTAGCCAAGGAGGGCGGCACGATCGCGCTCGCGCCCGAGGGCAACCGCACGTACAGCGGAAAGACCGAATTTATGCTTCCCACGATCGCCTTTCTCGCCAAAAAGCTGGGGCTTCCCATCGCGCTCTACCGCATTGAAGGCGGATACGGCGTGCATCCCCGTTGGAGCGACGTCGTCCGCAAAGGCACCATGCGCGGTTACGTTTCCAAGGTCATCGAACCCGAGGAATACAAAAAGATGTCCACTGACGAGCTTTTCGCCGTGATTAAGGAAGGTCTTTACGTCAACGAAGCCAATGCGGATCATGAATTCCTGCACAGCAAGCGCGCGGAATATCTGGAAAGGGCCGTCTACGTCTGCCCCGATTGCGGTCTTTCGACCTTTGAATCTCACGACAGCGAAATCGAATGCATGACCTGTCACAAGAAAATTTCTTACGAAACCACCACGGAATTGAAGGGCGTCGGCTTTGATTTCCCCTTCCGTTTCGTCAACGATTGGTACGAATATCAGCAGAATTTCGTCCGTCATCTTGATCTGGAGCAATATATCCAAACGCCGATGTACCGCGAAACCGCAAACGTATCGGAGGTTATTGTCTACAAGGACAAGATCCTGATGGAGAAAAACGCCGGAGTCGCGCTGTACGGCGACCGTATCGTGATCAACGAGGGCAAGGAAAACGAAATGTGTTTCCACTTTGCCGTCACGTCCGCCGTCACCGTTCTGGGTAAGAATAAGCTCAATATTTATTTCGACGGGAAGATCTATCAGCTCAAGGGAAGCTGTCGCTTCAACGCGCTGAAATACGTCAATATCTTCCATCATTTTAAAAATACGGAAAAAGGAGATCCTCATGGAGAATTTTTGGGATTATAAGGTTTGGGGCTCTGTCAATCTGATTGCGGTTCTTCTGCTCAGCCTCCTTGCCGCCAATATGTTAAAAAGAAAAATCAAGTTTTTGGAGAAATCGTTGATTCCGACCTCCGTGCTCGGCGGAACCATTCTGCTCGTGATCGCAGGCATTTACGACGTATTCTCCCAAACCCCCTTATTTGAAACGAAATTCTTTGCCGAAAACGGCTACAACACGCTTGAGATCATTACATATCATACCCTGGCGCTCGGCTTCATCGCCTCCACCTTCAAAAGCTCCAAGGGCAAGTTATCCAAGCAACGCGCCTCCGAAATCTTCAATACGGGCGTTACGACCGTTTCCACTTATCTTTTGCAGGGCTTCGTCGGCATGGGCATCACCATTCTTGCTGCGCTCGTGATCGAAGGCTTTTTCCCTGCCGGCGGACTTTTAGTCGCCTTTGGCTTTGGTCAGGGCACGGGACAGGCGATGAACTACGGCAATATCTACGAATTGGAATATGGATTCGTCGGCGGTAAAACCTTCGGTCTGACGATCGCGGCGCTCGGCTTTCTCTGCGCAAGCTTCGGCGGCGTCATCCATCTGCAAATACTCAAACGAAGAAAGAACAGAACCATTCAAGCCGTTTCTAACTCTGAAGAACTCGCGATGAAGGATATCATTCAAGCCAAAAACGAAATTCCCATGCAGGGCAGTATGGACAAAATGACGGTTGAAATCGCATTTGTCATGATCACCTATCTCATTACGTATCTGATCATTTTCTGGCTGGGTGAGCTTCTTCCCGGAATGCGCTCCGTCATTTACGGCTTTAACTTCCTGATCGGCGTACTTTCGGCTATGCTGGTCAAGCAGTTCCTGAAGCTGTTGAAAAAAACGTCCCTTTCCAGCAGAGAATACATCAACGATTTTCTGATGACGCGCGTCAGCAATTTCTTCTTCGATCTGATGGTCGTTGCGGGAATCGCGGCGATTCGCCTCGGCGTTCTGAAATCCTACTGGGGCATCATGATCATTCTCGGCGTTGCCGGTCTCATCGTTACCTACGCGTATAACCGCCTCGTTGCCAAGGTCCTGTTCCCCGCATACTGCGAAGAGCAGTTCATGATGATGTACGGTATGCTTAGCGGTACGGCAAGCACGGGTACGATCCTGCTCCGCGAAATTGACGGCGAATTCAAAACGCCTGCGGCGGACAATATGGTATATCAGAACTTCCCCGCCATCGTCTTTGGTTTTCCGCTCATGATCCTCGCGACGCTCGCGCCCAAGAAGCCGGTCCTGACCTTTATCATCCTGGTCGTCTTCTATCTCGTGCTGAATATCATTCTTTTCCGAAGCTTTATTTTCAGAAAGAGAACCAAATAAACGGAAAGAGAACCGACGGTTTGGCGTGATACTCTTAACGGAGTATCACGCCAGTTTTATTCGCCTGCGGCGAGTTGTATTGATACGCAGTGATATTCGGCTTACGCCGAGTGGTATTCGCTTCGCGAGTTTTTGAGGCGAATAGAATATCACTGAAACCGTAAGGCTTCAATATCACTATCGCGTCAGCGATAATATCACTCCGACGAAGTCGGAATATCACTCTTGTTTTCTCTGCTGATTTGTGTTATAATGGGGTTAGGGTAAAGGCCTCCCTCCCGGAGGAAGCCTCAGAGTACGCTCAACTTTAGGGGTATGGGCTTTGCCCTATGCCTTTGTAATACAAAGGCGAAACTTGCGATAAACAGAAGGATAAGAATTTGACGAGGTGACTATGAATATTACTCCTACCGAAAACGAAATCAAATATATACGAGAAGAGCTCAATCAATTCAATAATGAGAGAGTCGGCGAGGATGGTCATACACCTCTAAACATCGTGGAATATGACACCAACGGCAATATTATTGGTGGTATTCTCGGTGGCACTTATTGGGGGTGGATGTATGTAGATATTCTTTGGGTACACGAAAACCACCGCTATAAAGGCATTGGATCAAAGCTCTTGCGTGAAGCTGAAAAAGAAGCTGTTCGCAGAGGTTGCCATCACGTTCATCTTGATACAATGAGTTGGCAAGCTCCCGAATTTTATCAAAAGCACGGGTATGAAGTGATTGGCATTCTTCCCGATATTCCGAATGGCAATCAAAAATATCTGCTTATGAAAGCATTGAGATAAACAATCAAATTCCAATTTATCAAACAGTACAACAAGCCCCGACAGACTTAAAAATCTGCCGGGGTTAATTATTTACTGCAGAGCAAATAAGGTAAGATATTTTATAAATTCTCCGCTAAGAACATCACGCTTTTGCCGTCGGTTCTTTTTTTGGAAAACGCGCGCGGCTATTGTCAAATCCGAGGGTTTGTGTTATAATTTCTGTAAAAACAAAAGGAGGATCTGTTATGCAACCGCGCATTTTATATATATCCGATCTGGACGGAACGCTTCTGCGAAAGGATCAGACGATTTCACCGTTCACCGCCGAGACGCTCGGACGGCTGACCGAAAAGGGACTGCTGTTTTCCTATGCGACGGCGAGATCCTACACCACGGCAAGCAAGGTGACCGCCAATCTGCCGTTTCAAATCCCCGTCATCGTATTCAACGGCTCGTTTATCGTGGATCCTCGCACGGAAAACCGCTTGTTTTCCGCTATCTTCACGCCTGCGGAAACGAAGCTGATTCTGGATACGCTTCTGCAATATGACATTTTTCCCGTTGTCAACGCCTTTATAGAGAATCGGGAGCGCTTCTCCTACGTATCGGGCAAGGAGACCCGCGGCATTCTCACGTTTCTGGATCAAAGGAAAAACGACGTCCGCCGCCGTCCTCTTTCCGATGCAAAGGGCTTATACGGCGGAGAGGTCTTTCACATTGCTTGTATCGACGAGGAAGAAAAGCTCCGTCCGCTCTACGAGCGTTTCAAAAATGAATTTCCCTGCGTTCTTTACCGCGACGTTTACAGCGGAGACACGTGGCTTGAACTTCACCCCAAGGGCGCGACCAAAGCAAGCGCGATCCTTACACTGAAAAAAATGCTGAATTGCGATGCCGTCGTCTGCTTCGGGGACGGCAAAAACGATATTTCCATGTTTCGGATCGCAAACGAATGCTACGCCGTTGCCAACGCGGAGCCCGAGTTGAAAGCCATCGCCACCGCCGTGATCGAAGATCACGAAGCCGACGGCGTTGCAAAATGGTTGGCGGAACACGCAATCTTTGCATAATTTGAACGAAAAACAGAAAAAAACGCTCTGTCTGCTTGGACATAAGAGAAAACTTGTCCGAAAAACAAAAAAACGGTTGCAAAAAGCCGTTTTTTATGATATACTATTATAGATGACAATTATTTTTTGACATAATAGATTGTCATCTAATATGAAAAGAAAGAGGATTTTTCTATGACTTGGGGTAGCTTTGGCGTCGTACATATCACCTCTCTGGTGCTTGGTGTCGCTCTCATCATCGGCTTGTATTTTCTTTTGAAACGCTTTTCCCAAAAGACGCAGACCATTGTTCTCGGTATTCTTTCGTTCGCAGGCATTGGCGCGATTCTTTTCAAT
This sequence comes from Clostridia bacterium, assembly GCA_017412045.1. Taxonomy (GTDB): domain Bacteria; phylum Bacillota; class Clostridia; order Oscillospirales; family CAG-272; genus QALR01. The sequence goes on along the minus strand of JAFQOX010000014.1, from coordinate 1,164 downwards.
CTCCTTATGTGGGGCTCTCCCCTCGAATATCTGCCTCTTCATCTTTGCTCCCTCAACGCAATGGTTTTGCCGTTCGCGGTATGGACGAAGAACAAAACGCTGAACAATCTTCTTTTGCTCTGGGGACTCGGCGCATTTATGGCGCTGGTCGTCAATCAGCCCGATTTTGAGATTTTCAGCTGGACATTTGCTTTTTATTTCTTCCCGCATCTGCTGGAAATCGGTATTCCCGTTCTCATGTTCTGCCTCAAGCTGGTCAAGAGGGATATGAAGTGCATCGTCTCCACGGTCTGCATTACGCTCGTGGTATATACCGCGATCCATTTCATCAACGTCGCTCTGAATCAGTACTGCCTCGCAAACGAGATCATGAACAGAGCGGGAGAGATCATTCAGGTCAATTATATGTATTCCATCCGACCCGAAAATCCGCTTTTGCAGTTGTTCTATAATCTCATCCCTCATTCCTATTGGTATATGCTGCTCTGCGTTCCGGTCATCGTGATCTATCTCGCCCCCATTTACGGAAAACAGATCCTTGCGGCTCTGAAGAAAAAAGCTTGATTTGAAACCTTCTTCCTCGGAAGAAGGTTTTTCTTTTTTCGGGTAACAGAGTTTGCCCTTTTATTTTAATATGATTTTTCTATCGAATATGAACAAGATAAGATTTTTCATATTCAAAAAATCTTATGAAAAAACAAAATTTTTCTTTGTCTGTCGACGAAGTTTTTTATAAGTTTTTTCCCTTTGATAAGGGGGGAACGGTGTACTTTTTCTTTCTTTAAAAGAAAAAGTACCAAAAAGAAGTAAACCAGCGTGCCGCTGGACTGCTGGTGCGCATGGGAATTGCATACCGCAAAGCCCACTCGCTCTGCGCGAACGCCTGCGCAAAGCGCAGAACAGTTCGCTTGACGCAAGGGTGTTGCGCCGCTCGCGGTTCTTTGGGGAATTGCTGATCGTATGGAGGCTTTTCTTTTGGTGCGCCTACGGGACAGAGACTCCCCCAAGAGCCTATTTTAGTCCCACCAAGCTCGTACGGCAGATCTGTCGTCGCTTTTTCTACGGAGGTTTATTGCCAAAGCCTATTGGGGGCTAAATAAGACGGTGGGGATCGATGCAGTCCCGACGGTGCACCCCGCCGAAGGCAAGGCTTCCATACGCACT
>JAFQOX010000013.1 GCA_017412045.1 Clostridia bacterium | reverse complement strand
GGAAGTGTCGGTTCAGCGAATCGGCGGTTTCGATTTGATGGCGCGGGTGCGTATCCAAGCGTATCACGCGAACCTTACGGTTCGTGGGAATTTTGCATAGTATGATGGCAAAAAGAATGATTGTTTATACGAATGATTCCGAAAGGCTCGTCTTTCGGGAGAGATCCGCCGTCGAGCAATATACGGAGTCGGAACAAGCTACGGTACGGCGGCAACCATCCGCGGCGATTCGCCGCTAAATTTCCGTTTATCTCATCAAAAAACAGGGCGAAATACATCAATGCCGTCAACTTCACGTTGACGGCATTGATTGCGTCAGCAGCAGGAGATCAGATCGCCGCCGCAGCATTCACAGCAGCAGTCGGCAGCCATCAGACCGCAGCAGAGATTGCAGACCGCGTCCTCGTTTTTCGCGCGCGTACTGCGCGAGGCGGTATAATTGCGTATACTCTCCGCGGCTATGCGGTATTCTTCATTCGTCGGATCCATGCGGGACGCCGCCTCGAAATACTTCGCCGCCTCGAAATACCAGCCTCTCGCGCGGAATACGACGCCCTTGAGGAAATACCATTCCGCGCTTCTTTGTGCGGTCGGAATGGAATTCAGACGGATCTCCGCTTCGTAAAAATTATTCGTTTCGATATAGCTTCGGATCTCTCGCAAGCGTTCCTCTCCGTAGACGTTTCCGTCGGAGGTGTCGCGGTACGCGCCCGAGGAGGCTTCCGCGTTTCCGTTGGCCTGCGCCTTGCGCCACCTGCGGATCGTTTCGTACGCCTCGTTGATCTCCTTCATTTTTTCTTCCGCCAGATCTGCCAGAGGTGTGTTGACATAGTTGTCGGGATGGTACTTTCTCGCCAGTTCGCGATACGCTTTTTTGACCTCTTCATCACTCGCCGAGCGATCAATGCCAAGGATCTTGTAGGGATCGTTCGTCATCGTTCCGTTCCTTTCCCAACGCCGTGGAGACTGCGTTCTCCATACCGTCGTATATAATGTTTTCTATGCAGGCGCGCAGGATGCCGCGGTCCGAAAAGTCGATCAGATCCACGGCGCGCATGGTCGCCTCCGCCTCCAGCGCCATCACGCCGCCCATCACTGCATCCGCCGTCAGCGCGGGCGCATCGGACGTCTCGCTGAGCAGGAAGGGGTTGTAGGAGCCGCTCCTCCGATCGCTCTCGCGGTCGCAGAGCGCGTCGGCGAGATAGACCCATCTGCCCGTATGCAAGCCGATCTCGTAGGCGATCCTTGCATCCGTTCCATCCAGCCCGTACGCCAGAAGCTTGCCGAGCATATCACCGAACACGTCCGCGGGCATATCGGGGACCGCGCATTTTTCCTTTTCCAGCGCGGAGAGCGCGCGCAGAGAGTCCTCCGCGATCCGCGAAACATCCGCGAGCGAACGCAGGGCGCGTCGGCGGAACCGCCGCGCAAAGGGCTTGAGCGTACGCGCGACGAAGCGCTTGAGCCCCTTTTCGTCGGAAACCGTGTCCTCCAGCTTATAATAAGCAAGAACCGCGCTGATCTGCGCGGTGTAGGCAAGCGCCTCGTTATCGTCCATCATCGGACGCTTGCGGAGCGGATGCAGAAAGCATCTTCTCCGCCGCACCCGCGCGTCCGTGCGCAAGAGCGCCATCCGCACGAGCGCGAAAAAAGTCATATCAAAGCTGAGCGTCACGCGGGAGAGGCCGCCCGTGTGCTTCTTCATCGAGCGGCACAGTCCGCAGTAAACGCTCCTGTAAAATTCGTATTCCCTGACCCGCAGATCGGGGATATAGGGCTTGACGTAACCGAACACCTTGGATTACATCTGGATGCCGTAGTAATAGTAGAGGATCATCTGATAGTAGTAGTCAACGTAGGGAGAAAGGAAGGTCTTTTCCATCGTGTAGGAATCGGTGATGGAGGTTTCTACCTTGATTTCGCCGAAGAAGCCTTCTACGTATTTCTCATACTTGTCGTACTCTACGGTTTCTTCAAAGTCCTCGAAGAACTCGTGGTATTTGTTTTCGACTTCCTTGCCGTTCTCGTCCTTGACGGTTTCGCCGTTTTCGTCCTTTTCGAATTCGTCGTAGACGTTTGCCTTGAGGTCGATTCTCTTGACGATGTACTGGTAATCGCCGGAGGTGATGACCTCAGCGAAAATGTCGCCGACCTTGAGATCCTTTACCTTGTCGGTAACGGTCGCGTTGATGAAGTTGCCTTCTTTGTTGACGAACCAGCCGTCCGCAAATTCAACGGAGTAGTATTCGTCGGAATATTTTGCGATCGCTTCCTCAAAGCTCATGGGGTTTTCTTCCTTGGTGAGCTCCTTGAGGATGGAAGCACCGAGATTCTGCTTTGCTTCCAGCTCCTTCTTGTCCTCTTCCTTGGTGTTGTCGAGCTTTTCGGTCTTGTAGGAATCGGTGGGCTCTTCCTCGCCCTTGTCGTTCTTCTTGGTTGCGACGACGCGGTTGCCGTTTTCGTCCTTGACGACTCTGTTCTTCATATCAATGACGATATACTGGTAGCCGACGTAGTTTTCCTCGTAGAAGGTCTTGAGGTCCGCATCGGTAGCCGCCAGAAGTGCATCGTCTGCGCAGAGCGCCTTGTAGAGCATTTCGGATCTGGTTACCATGGGCTCGTAGATTTCGTAGTTTGCCTTTGCGGTGAAGCCGTAATACTGCTTGTAAGCGCCCTTACCGCCCTGTTCCTTTTCAGCGGACTTGATGGAGGTCTTGAAGCCGTCGAGCGTATCCTGAGAGAAAGAAAGCCCGTTCTTTTCAAAAAGATACTTTTCAACGAGGACAGCCTTGACCTGATCCATCACGAGCTCCTTGTAGTACTGCTCGTTGGTCTTGTTCTCGTCCTCGGAGGATTTTGCAGCCCAGAAGCTTGCGGTATCCTTGGAGGTGGTATACAGCAGGTTGCAGAAGAAGATACGCTTTCTGATCTTCATGAGCATGGAAAACTCTTCTTCGTTGATGGTGTAGGTCTTGCCGTCCTTTTCAAAGGACATAACGGTCGTCTGCGCCTTTTTGTTACAGCCCGCGAAAAGCATGGCAGCCGTACAAACGACGAGAACCGCCGCGATCAGCTTGATCAACAGGTTTGTTTTTTTCATGTTTTTTCTCCTTAAATGATATTTTTTATCCGTGTATCGCCGCATGAGAACGGGTTAAAAAATCAAAATCGGTCGTTCAGACGATCCCTTAAAGTACAAACCAACGGTAAACGAACCTTTCATAAGGCTCCCTTGTGTAAAGGGAGCTCCGCCAAAGGCGGTGAGGGATTGTTTTTGGCAGAAGCCGGTGAGACAATCCCTCCACCGCTCCGCGGTCCCCCTCCCTTTGCACAAGGGAGGCTTTCGGAATCATCGCTGCGCCGTTTCATTTAAAAGTTCAAGCTCCGAAAAGCCCTCTCCGAGAGGAGAATCCCAACGAAGATAACGGTGTCAACTCCGGAAAAATGATTTTTGAACAAGTTAAACCCAAATGATCGAAACACTGTCAGGCTCCCTCTGCGAGGGGGCTCCGCCGTAAGGCGGTGGAGGAGAGTGCGTGATGAAAGATTTTGAATCGGATTTGTCTGTTTGCAAATCTGAAATGATACGCAAACAAATCATCATACAAACTCTTTTCTGCACGCCGGGCTCTGTCAGCCGCTTCGTGATTCCCCTCCCTCCCGAGGGAGGCAAACAAAACTGATTTTTGAGCAACAGACATGGCTTTTGTTTTAAGTTGACAACATTGCCTCACGTAGGGAGGCTTCTCAGATTCTTATTTTAAGTGACAATTTTTCAACCGTTCGTTCAAGCAAGCGATACTTTTTCTATTATACAATAGTTTTTTGAAAAAATCTACTCTTTTTTGAATTTTATTTCAAGATATTTTTTTAATATTTCGTGAATAAAATCGAGGATCGGCTCGGCGCGTTTTCTCCTGCACAGGATATGCGGTCTGTCCGTCGGACGGATCATGATTCTGCCGGGATACTGCGCGGCGATCTCCGACCACGTCACCACGTCGAGCGAGGCGGGATAGATCAGGATATCGTCGTGCTGCTGGTCGATCTGCAAAAAGCCGCTTTCCGAGCCCATCGCGCGGATGAGGGAAATGCTCAGCAGCGCCTTGACGGAGGTCGGCATATTGCCGTAGCGGTCGAGCAGCTCGTCCGCGACGTCGTCCATATCCGCTTCGTTCTCGATGGAGGCGATCTTTTTGTAAACGTCGATGCGCTGCGCCGCCGAGGGGATATATTCCTCGGGGATATAGGAGTCCTTGCCGATATTGATCACGCATTCGAGCTTGGGCTTCGGCACGATGCCCTTTTCCTCCAGAACGGCATCGTTCAGGATCTTGAGGTACATATCGTAGCCGACGCTCTCCATATGGCCGTGCTGACGCGCGCCGAGGAGGTCGCCCGCTCCGCGGATCTCCAGGTCACGCAGGGCGATCTTGAAGCCCGAGCCGAACTCCGTGAAATCGCGCAGAGCCTGCAAGCGCTTGGCGGAGATCTCCGTGAGCACCTTGCCTGCGGGATAGGTGAAGTAGGCGTACGCCCTTCTCGCCGAGCGTCCCACGCGGCCGCGGATCTGATGGAGCTGGGAAAGTCCCATGCGGTCGGCGTTCTCGATCACGAGCGTATTGGCGTTGGCAACGTCCACGCCCGTTTCGATGATCGTCGTGCAGACGAGGATGTCGATATTGCCGTCCACGAGCTCCTGCCAGATGTCCGAAAGCTCCGTTTTGCTCATCTGTCCGTGCGCGAAGCGGATGGAGGCGTCGGGAAAATGCTTCTGCAGATGCGCGGTCTTATCCATGATCGTTTCTACCTTATTATAGAGATAGAATACCTGACCGCCGCGGTGAAGCTCTCTGCGGATCGCCTCGAAGATCACCACGTCGTCGTGCTCCAGCACGTAGGTCTGCACGGGCAGACGGTCGCAGGGCGCTTCGTCCAGCACGGACATATCGCGGATGGCGGTCATCGCCATATTGAGCGTACGCGGGATCGGCGTTGCCGTCAGGGTGAGAACGTCCACGTTTTTTGCGAGCTGCTTGAGCTTCTCCTTGTGCGCGACGCCGAAGCGTTGCTCCTCGTCGATGATGACGAGCCCGAGATCCTTGAATTTGATGTCGGCGGACAGCAGACGGTGCGTGCCGACGATGATATCGACGTCACCCCTTCTGACCGCGCGGACGGTCGCATCCTGCTCGGAGGTGTTCTTGAAGCGGGAGAGATAGGAGATCTTGATCGGAAATCCGCGCATACGGGCACAGATGGTATTGTAATGCTGCATGGCGAGGATCGTCGTGGGGACGAGGATCGCGACCTGCTTACTGTCCATGACCGCCTTGAAAGCGGCGCGAAGGGCGACCTCCGTTTTGCCGAATCCGACGTCGCCGCAGAGCAGACGGTCCATCGGGACGGAGCGCTCCATATCGTCCTTGATGTCGCGGACCGCCAGAAGCTGTCCGTCCGTTTCCTCGTAATCAAAGGTCGATTCAAATTCCCTTTGCAGCTCGTCGTCGGGCGAGAAGGCGAAGCCGGGCCTTCTCATACGCTCCGCGTAGAGGGCGATCAGCTCCTTCGCCATCGACTTGACCGCCGATTTGACCTTTGCCTTCGCCTTGCCCCATTCCGCGCCGCCGAGACGGGAAAGCTTCAGCGCGCCGTTTTCCGCCGCCGCGCCGATGTATTTGGAAACGCTGTCGATCTGCTCGCAGGGGATATAGAGAACGTCCTTACCCGAATATTGGATCTTGATGTGGTCGCGGCGGATGCCCTCGTAATTTTTGATGCTCTCCAGACCCTGATAGATGCCGATGCCGTGAACGTCGTGAACGACGTAGTCACCGACGTGCAGATCTGCGTAGGAAAGGATTTTTTCCTTCGAAACGGAAGCCGACTTTTTCGCGCCCGCTTCTCTTCGTCGGACCGCGCGCTCCGTTTTATTGCCGCCGCCCGTGAGCGAGATGCAGACGAACCGCTCCGTCGGCATTTCAAAGCCCTTGAGCGTGAACGCCGCCACCATTGCCATACCTGCGATCGCGCCCCCCTGCGGGTCGGTCATCAGCACGGCGGGAATGCCGCTTTCGATCAGAAGGGTACGCATGGCACCCGCCTCCGCCTCGTTCTCGCAAAGCAGGAGCACGGAATAGCCCGCGCGCATATAGGAGGAAACGTCCTCCGTGACGATCTCGAAGCTTGATGCGACGGAGGGCGTGGGACGGACGGAGAACGAATACGTTCCCGAGAGCCTGCCCGGATACTGCGTGATGAAATTATTGATCAGAACCGCCGTATGCGTGTCCAGAAAGGAGAAAAGCGCGGGCGCGGTTAGCGCGAACTCGCAGTATTTCGGAAGAAGGAGTCCCTGACCGAGCAGATCCCCGACGGTTGCCTCCGTGTGGGTGGCTTCCGCTTGCAGACGGTCGGCGATCGCGGGCGTTTCCACCGCAAAAACGAGATCGTCGGGCGCAATATAGTCGAGCAACGTCGTGCGCTCGGGATAGATATAGGAAATGTATTTGTCCGAAAAGGCGATCTCCGAAGAATTCGTCAGCGACTCGTACTCGTGCATGAGCGACGCCTTGACCTGCGCGGATTTCGCCTTCTGCGCGACGGTGCGGATCTGCGCGGCAAGTCCCCTTCTCTTCTCGTCGGAGATCAGGATCTCGCGGGCACAGGTGATCTCGACGCTGCGGATATTCTCCGTTTTTCTCTGCGTCATCAGATCGAAAAAGCCGATCTGGTCGATCTCGTCGCCGAAAAATTCCATTCGCACGGGCGCGTGCAGATGGGGCGGAAAAATATCAATAATGCCGCCGCGAATGCTGAATTTGCCCTTGCCGTCCACGAGGTCGGAGCGAACGTATCCGGCGCCAACGAGAAATTCCGCGAGGTCGGAAAGCGCCGTGCAATCTCCAACCGCGAGCGTTTTCGTCGCGCCCCTCAGCATATCCGCGGGGATCGTAAAGGAGAGCGCCGCCGTAGGCGTAGCGATGACCGCCTCCAGCTTATGCGCAAGCATATCCGTCAGAACCGCGATGCGCTCGTGCTCCAGCTCGTGCGAGGATACCATATTATAGAGGACGGGGTCTCTCTCCGGGTAGATCGCCGCTCTCACGCCGAACGCCGTCAGCGAGCGGTAGAGGCGCGCCGCCGTTTTTTCGTCGGGAACGCAGAGAAAGGAGAAGGACGAGCGAAGGTCCTTCTCCGAAACAGCCGCGGCGAGGAAAACGTCCATCGCGCCCTCGCAGAGTCCCGTTACCATTAGCGGCAAGGGGCGCGGGCGATTCTCCGTGCGCCTCAGATTTTTGATGATTTCACCGTATTCCCGATTTTCTCGGATACGGTCCGTAAAAAGCTTCATGCTTTTCCCCCTTTCTTTGTAGGTTGAAAATTTTTCCTTGGAAGGAACGCCGTCTGTGTGATGACGGTCGTAAGATCAATTAACAAACACGAATCACAGTAAAAATATTTGTTAGATAACTTAAAAGTTGACATCCCGGAAAGCCCCGTATTTATCCGTTGCATCGGCACATTGCCGTTTCAAAATCTCCGTTCAGAATGAGCGGGATGACCGCTTCAATATCGGGGAAACGGGCGGTGATCGCCTTTTTGTCCTCGGCGGAAAATTTGCCCGTGACCCAATCCGCCAGATCGTATTCGGGCGTGGGCTTCGCGCCGACGCCGATGCGGATGCGGGGGAATTTGTCGCTTCCGCCGTAGGTGATGATGTTTTTGAGTCCGTTATGACCGCCTGCGCTTCCGCTTTTGCGGATGCGGATCTTGCCGGGATTCTGCGTGATGTCGTCGCAGAGCACGAGGATGTTCTGCGGCGGGATCTGATAGAAATCGGCAGCCGTGCAGACGGACGTGCCTGAAAGGTTCATGTAGGTTTGCGGCTTCATCAGAAGCACGTTCTTGTCGCCGATGCGCACCTCCGCGCACAGGGCGTTGTATTTCGCGCGGTTGATCTTCACGCCGAGCTTCTCCGCCAGGTAATCGATCGCCAGAAAGCCCGCGTTGTGACGGGTCTGCTCGTATTCCTTGCCGGGATTGCCCAGCCCCGCGATGATATAAGCAGGCTTGCCTGCGGCGCTCGCGCCGCCAGACGAAATCTGCTTGAACAAATCTTCGATAGACATGGATATTCTCCTTTATTATGAAAATATACCGTTAAAAAGCAACAGTTTTATTATTTTACACGATATTTTCCCGATTATCAAGAGATTTTCGTCGGATTTTCAAAAAAAGAGGAATTTTTTTCTGTTTTTCACCGATACGGAGGATCGTTTGGTGATCTTCCGGACGCTTCAAAAAGTAAATGTGGTTATCCCGTAAAAATTTAAGATATGTATTGAAATTTGGAACGACAAATGGTATACTGTATAAAATAATATAAAACACATTCAGAGGTATATATACAATGATTTGCAATTCCATACTTGACGCTTTGGGAAATACCCCCGTGATCCGACTTTCGAATATGTGCGAGGAGGATTCTGCGGAGGTGCTCGTGAAATTTGAGGGACTGAACGTCGGCGGCTCGATCAAAACGAGAACCGCGTATAACATGATCGTGGATGCCGAAAGCAAGGGGCTCATTCATAAGGATACCGTCATCGTCGAGCCGACCAGCGGCAATCAGGGCATCGGTCTCGCGCTCGTCGGCGCGGTCAGAGGGTATAAAACGGTCATCATCATGCCGGACTCCGTCAGCGAGGAGAGAAGAAAGCTCGTTCGCCATTACGGCGCGGAGGTGATCCTGATTCACGACGCGGGCAATATCGGTGCGTGCATTGAGGAATGTATGCAGACCGCGCTCCGTATGAAGGCAGAGGATCCCAACGTATTCGTCCCGCAGCAGTTTGAAAACCCCGCCAATCCCGCGATCCAGCGCGAGCAGACCGCCGTGGAGATCCTCCGGCAGGTCGGAAAGCAGATCCACGGCTTTTGTTCCGGCATCGGCACGGGCGGCACGATCACGGGCATCGGCGAAACCCTGCGGGAAGCCAATCCCGATATTGAGATCTGGGCGGTCGAGCCCGAGCATGCCGCCATTCTTTCGGGCGGCTCGATCGGTACGCATCTCCAGATGGGCATCGGCGACGGGCTGATTCCGCAGATTCTCAACGTAGACATCTACGACGACATCTGCATCATCAAGGACGAGGAAGCCATCCGTACCTCCAAGGAGCTTGCTTCCAGGGAGGGCATCATGTGCGGCATCTCCAGCGGAACGAACGTGGCGGCGGCGCTCCGCCTCGCCAAAAAGCTCGGCAAGGGCAAAACGGTCGTGACCATTCTCCCCGATACCGCGGAACGGTATTTTTCCACCCCCTTATTTGAAGAATAATCATGCAAAAAAGCGAGCTTTTGCCCGCTCTTTTCTTCAGACCGTCGAAAAAGCTATGTAACAAGCCGCGCCACCGATCCAAAAGCGAGAGACTTTTTGAATCTCGGCTTTGATCAATTGATTATCGTAAAATTCCGTTTATTTTACGATCAAATGCTTGCAAAAATGAAACGAATAAGATATACTGTTTCTATATCATGTTTATTGTACTGCATCTATTATATATAAAGGAGTCGCTATGCAAAAATTTTATTCTGCCGAGCTCGTCGTTCAGACGGAGCATGAGCCGGGCATCGTACTGTTTCACAATTATGAAGCGCTCAGGGAAGCGCTGGCAAAGGGAGTCAAGTATTATCAGGGCTTTACGTATTCGGTCGAAAATATCGAGATCGCGAAAACCCATCGCGATGAACTCAAAAAGGTGAAAAAGCTTCTTGAGGATAAGAAAAAAGAGATCGAAGCCGCTTACACCGCCCCCTATATCGACGTGGAGGCAAAGCTGAAGGAGCTGATCGAGATGGTAAAAGCGCCCTTCACGGTTGCCGACGATTTCATCAAATCCGCAGAAAAGGAGATCAAGCGTCAGGAAATTCTCGCTTTTGCCAAGAAAAAAGCGGAAGTTCTCGGAGAATACGCCGATAAGATCGTGGAAAGCCCTGCTTTCTTCAATCCCAAATGGTTGAACGCCACGTACCGCGAAAAACAGTGGAAGGCGGATATTGAAGCCACCGTCGGACAGGCATCGAGCGATATCCGCAGTATTCAGTCCGCCGCTGGCAAGAACGCGCCCGCTCTGATGGCGCATTATTACGAGACGCTTTCCTTGGCGCGTGCGGAGCAGTTCATGGCATCCCTGAACGAGAGCAAGCAGGAGGAACCCGAAGCCGAAGAGGACGTCGGTGTTCTCGGCTATAAGGTGCTGAAGATCGTCGCAAACGAGCGTCAGATGCTCCAACTTCTGACACAGATGGACCTGATGGGGCTCGACGTGGAGGAGATCGAGGACGGTATGCCGAAGTGTATGCAGGAAAAGACAGTTCCCGACTTTGATACCTTCGTCGCCTTTGATATTGAACATACGGGCACCTTCGGCGCGGCGCACGGCGATGCCGAGGCGGAGATCATCGAAATCGGCGCGGTCAAGGTCGTCGGCGGTGTCGTCGTAGACCGATTTGACGAGCTTTGTAATCCCGGACGAAAGATCGTTCCGAGAGTTGCCCGCCTCACGCATATTACCGACAGTATGGTCGCGAACAAGCCCTCTGTCAGCGATACCGTCAAGCGCTTCAAGGACTTCGTCGGCGATGCGGTTCTGGTCGGACACAATATCAAGAGCTGTGACATTCCCCATATCACCCGCGCCGCAAAACGCGCAGGCATCCGCTTTGAAAACTCGTATCTCGATACCAAAGCGCTCGCGATGAAGCACAAGGAAGCGCAGGGCTGGGAGAATATCAAACTCACCACGCTTTCCTCGCACTTCGGCATCGTCCAGAATGAAGCGCACCGCGCTTGGTGTGATGCTGAAGCGAACGCATACGTCTATCTGAAATTGAAAGCGCTTTCGTGAGGAAGCTTCAAAAAAATTTAATTTTTTGATTTTCCTATTGACAAATATCAAATAATGTGATATGATAGGAGAGAATTCGGAAGCCGCTTCTTCGGCAACCCGCTAAAATTGAATCAAAATTTAAAGTTTGAGACCTTTAATTTTTGTATTTAGATATTTTTAAAATTGTCATCTTCGATTCCAGGGGATAACTGTATCTAAATGCTGAAATTAAAGGTCTCATTTTTTATTTTTTCATAGGAATTTGCGCAATCTGCCCCATTTTTGTCCCACTTCGGGCAAATGGGCGGAGAGCCGATTCCGGCGGGTACGTCCGCTTTGTTCTTTGATAATTGCATAAGCACCTTGGCATACCGATCCCGCTTCAGCTTCTCTCTGAACGATACGCACAGCAATGATTGACATGATTTTTGTTTGCCGTACATACGGCAAAGCCCGTCTCAAAGGGCGTCTGAACGGAGACTGCGTTCTCCGCTACCGTTATAATTGAGTAATCCGTATCGTGTGGGAGAAAACGGCGCTCGGATCGGGCACGCCATATTTCATTGCAAGGAGGTCTTTGATGCCGCTGATCTCCGAGGTTAACCGCCGGATCGGCAATCCGGCATATTCCGATCCCGCGTCGGTCACTCCCTGAACGATACATACAGCAAATTTTGAAGTGAAATTGATTTTTATTTGCCGTACATACGGCAAAGCCCGTTTCAAAGGGCGCCTGAAAGGAGACTGCGTTCTCCGCTACAATTGAATACAAATATCGGTATCGTGTGGGAGAAAACAGCGTTCGGATTGGGTACGCCATATTTCATTGCAAGGAGGTCTTTGATGCCGCTGATCTCCGAGGTTAACCGTCGGATCGGCAATCCTGCATATCCAGATCCCGCATCGGTCACTCCCTGAACGATACACACAGCAAATTTTTGAAGTGGAATTTATTTTTATTTGCCGTACATACGGCAAAGCCCGTTTCAAAGGGCGCCCGAAAGGAGACTGCGTTCTCCGCTACAATTAAATACAAATCTCGGTATCGTGTGGGAGAAAACGGCGTTCCGATCAAAAACAGATTTATTGTAAATTCAAACCCTGAAAGGAGGGTATACCATGTTAAATGCATTCAAAGAAGAATCCAATCTGACGACCACCGAAAACGGAGCGGTCGCTTATCGTTCCACGCATTCGTCCTGTCTTGACCTGTTCGCCACGTGCGGCGCTTTGCGCGGGGAAGAACCGTCTGAAATTTGTCATAAATTTCTCCGCGCTTACGTAGAAGACCCCGATGCGGCAATAAAAATACTTTTTTACGCGAGAGACGTCAGAGGTGGACTCGGCGAGCGTCGTTTTTTCAGAATCGTCCTGCGGTATCTTGCCAATCAAAAAACGCAGTCCGTTCTGAAAAACCTGCGCAACGTTCCCGAATACGGACGTTTCGACGATCTGCTGGAGCTTCTCGGCACACCGTGCGAAGCGGCGCTCGGAGAATATCTCAAGGAGCAACTGCGATCGGACCTGAGGAATTTGCAGGCGGGCAAGCCGGTATCCCTGCTCGCCAAATGGCTTCCCTCCGTAAACGCCTCCGGGTCCAAAGCGCAAGCAAAACAAATTTGCAAGCTTCTCCATATGACGGAGAAGGAATACCGACAGACCCTCTCTCGGCTTCGCGCGGAAATTGACGTTCCGGAAACGCATTTATGCCGGGGAGATTACTCCTTTGATTATGAAAAAATCCCGTCAAAAGCTTTGTTTCAATATCGGAAAGCGTTTTCCGTCCACGATACGAAAAACTATGAAACCTACATTCGCGACGTCTCGGAAAACCGCAAAAAAATGAACACCTCCACTCTCTATCCATACGAGCTCATACGCGCCGTCGATCAGGACGAAGGCGAGGCTCTGAACGACAGCCTCGACGCTGCCTGGAACGCTTTGCCCGATTATACCGACGGACGTAACGCCATCGCCGTCGTCGACGGATCCGGCTCTATGTATGGCAGTTACAATGAAAATTCGCCGCGTCCGATCGATGTTGCCCTTTCTCTCGGCTTGTATTTTGCGGAAAGAAACAAAGGAAAATTCGCCAATCATTTTATCACGTTTTCATCCACGCCCCGTTTGATCGAGATCAAAGGAAACACACTCCGCGACAAGGTACAATACTGCCGCTCCTACAATGAGGTTGCCAATACCAATCTTTGCGCGGTGTATGCGCTCATTTTAAGGACCGCAGTCAAGTACAAGCTTCCGCAATCGGAGCTGCCCGAAATGATCTATATTCTTTCCGATATGCAATTCGACATGGGCGTGGAGCCGTCCGCGCGGCCGATCGAAACGGCGCGGAAATATTATGAGAAATACGGCTACCGTTTGCCGCAGATTGTCTATTGGAATCTGTGTGCGCGCAGAGACGCCTTCCCCGTCGATATGAATGAAAAGGGCGTCGCGCTGTTTTCCGGTGCGTCCCCCTCCCTCTTCCGTCAGGCAATGTCCTGCGATATTACGCCGTTCGGTATGATGAAAAGCATCCTTGCTTCGGAGCGCTACCGTGATCTCTGCGCATAAAGCGACAATCTTACAAATTTTCCGCAAAACGAAAAAACTGCTTTCGGCGCAGAAATGCACGGGAAGCAGTTTTTTTATTCCATAGGAAATTGCGCAAATAGAACCTCGCCGTTTATATCGTTTGGATACAGTCTTAACTGCGATAGGCGAGCAACCTCCAGCGGGCGTTGCCCGCTTTTTTATTTGATTGTTCCGGAAATTGCGAAAACAGAATTTATGCGGTTGCTTCTTTCGCAGGTTGCTCTTGAGCGGGAGCTTCCTTTTTTTCATCGAATGCGTCCTTTTTGTCGTCGGAAGCATCTTGATTTTGCGTTTTTTTCAAAAGCTCGTCCAAGTTTGCGGTGAGTTTTTCTATATCTTTTTCGAGATTGGTCTTGGAGGAGTCGTCGTTTTTAATATGCTCACGGAGCTGTTCCACGCTCTCCGAAATGTTTTTGACCGCCTTTTCCAGTGCAAGGGTTTCTTTGTTGTTCAATTGTTTAGCGATCTCATCAACTTTTTCGGACACCTCTGCAAGAATTTGACGAGGATCATCATTTTTGCTGTTATCATTCGAAGCCAGCGGGAATTCATTCTTTTGGTACCATGCGCGGATCAAGCCATACATACGATCAAAGCTGTATCTGGCGCTGTTCCACTCGCTTTTATAATAGGAGTCTAAGTTTTTCCAATTTTCAAGTCCGATAATCTCAATAAATTTATTGTAATAATAGTTCGTGCTCCTAAAATTATTTCTGAAGAAATAAAACCTGTTTTTACACTTACGCATCTCTCTTTTCATCAAAAACAATTTTCTAGACCGAGACGTATCTTCAACCATATTTTTCTTTTCTTTCATTTTAATTTCTTCTCCTTCTGTAATGCCAAAATACCGAAATCCACACCAAAGCGCCAAAGCCAAAACTGTTGATGAGTATCATTTTGTCGTGAGGACCCATCATAACAGCATTATCCGTTCCCAACCAGCTGAGTCCAAGTACGCCGAAAATACCGCCTAGGATAGTGAAAATATAACCGACCTTATTGAATCCGAAATCCAGGTAAGTATTTGCCGCCTCGTTCAGAACGGCAAGCTGAGATTTGATATTCGCCATTTCGTCGTCGATAAAGAAGAATTTCGTCATCGCTTCGTAAATCTCAATTGCCTGCTCCTGGCAGGAAATCTCCGTAAAGCAGATCTGGCTCTCAAACGCTGCGAAGCGTTCCTGTAAATCCATCAAAAGCGTGATCGTGCTGGTTCTCATGCGGTTGCCCTTGTCGTGAATCTGGATGGAAAGGTTCGCCAGTTCCTTCTGAAACTCCACGATGGACGCTCTTTGCACGATGCAGAGACAAGCGATCTTCTCATAGACGGTCAGAAATGATTCGATCAAGTGATCGACGCTTCCATCGAACAAAAATACGATGCTCTGCGCCGCTAAACCGTATATGCTTCCGTAATCAAACCATCTTTTATAGACGTGCTCTTCCAAAAGAGACTTACGCATGGTACCGGACTGACAGGTGCAATCCCCGGCAGGGTCCACAAAGATAAACTCGTAGAGACTTTTTGAGAGCTTTTCATCGGTCTCATAAGCATACCGGCGTTCTTCATCAAAGGATTTATTTTGATCGGTAGCAAGCATGGCTTTCGCTTCGTCTCCGTTGATGGCGATGCAAGCGACGAACATACGGTCGTCAAGAGCCAGACGGAGGCGGAAAGCGTTTTTGGGTGCGTCCTTTTCGCCGTTGGTGGAAAAGCAATAATCTCCGCCGTAATTGATAATGCTTTTCACGAAATCACAAAGATGATTGAGATTGATCAACTCTTTGGGGGTGTTGCTTTGGTTTACGTTTTCGATAAAGCTTCGGAAATCCGATCCGAAGGAAATGCTGAGCTCCGGAATGCTGATTTCCAGCTTATCCGCGCAGATGGAAAATTCGGGCTTTTCGGGAATAAAGGGAAGCGTGATTCTTCTGCCGTAGTCGTTGATATTTTTAATATCTGCGAAAGAATCCTGCTTGTTTCCGAATTTGTCCCTGCCGTGATTCTCACACTCCATAATAAAGAGCGCCACGCCCGTATTATAGACCTTCAGGCGGATCGCGTTGATCAGGAGATCGTAGGTTCTGTTTCGCTTCGTAATGTAGTAATGTGCCTTTTCGTGCACGTTTTCCGCCGCAAACGAATAGGATCTGACGATACTGCCGTCGTTTCCGTAAATGGCGTTGCGGACCTGCGGGTAAAAGTATTGATACTCTTTATAATAAGAGCGGAAATTTTCCTCATCGGGAAAACTGTTTTTGTCCTTCGGATCACTTCTTTTCCAATAGAAGTTCCGATCGAAGCACTTCGTAATCTGGTCAAACGAGTGGATCGCCTTGCCCGTTCCGCTCATAACGACGGGCAAAATAAACGTATGATAACTGCATATATCAGTCATACGGCCCTCCTTGCGATAAATGATTCCAATTAGATTATAATATAACATAAATCGACACCGTTTGCAAGATGTAAATCAAAAAATATGAAAAACAGCAATTTTTTCGTTGCCCTTTGTCGAAAAAACTATTTACAATTGAGGCAATTTATGGTATATTGGAAATGCAAAAACAAATGACACGTTGCATTTACGGATCAAAAATGGAGGAATTGCTATGGATTTTAATATCAATATGGATACCGATGTGAACGTCAATGCGGAAAAAAATCTGAACGTGAATCTGAGTCAGAGAAAATGTCCGCTTTGTCAGGCGATGATGACGATCAAGCACTGTGATGGCGATCAGCTCACTTTTGAATGTATCCCCTGTGGGTACTCGGAGCTTTATACATTTCAAAGTGAGGAAGAAGCTCAATATTATCTGGAGGAAGCGAAATTCGAGCTTTTCAGCAAACTTCGCAGGGGCTTCGTCGATTGGCAGACCACGGACTGGAACGCACTCAGCAAGGACTTCATCGAATTCATCAACCGTCATCCGTATCTGGAAGACGATATTCAGATTCAGATGGGAACCATTGCGTGTATGACAAAGGGCTTTCATCATATGGAACGCGAAAAGTACAAGCAGTGCACAAGACTTTTCAAAATCGTCGACAAAATGTATGGCCAACGGCTCCGAATTCTGCGTGTACAGGAGAAAAATCCTGCATTTTTAGACTCCATGGAGGATTATAAGCTCTCCCGTCAGAAATACGTGAAGCTCCGAAACGAATTTCTGCAAACGAAGCTGATGTACAGGACGTTCTGGTTTGCTCTGAAGGTTTTCTTCAAATAAGAACACGTATGAACGATTCCGCTATCAAATCCCGCGCAGCGGTATTTTCGGAGACGGATCTGGTCTGGGGCTGCTCGGACGGCTGTCGTTTCCGTGATCCGCGGGACGGTCGGGTTTATGAATTCAGCGCCTCCGGCAGAATCCGATTTTCCGTTTTCGACGAGGCGCTTTTTCGCGAAAAATTTCTCTGCCTCTATCCCGCTTGCGCCGATCGGGAGGAGCTTCGCTTCTGGCTGCGGGATCACTTCCGCGCGCCCGCGGAGCGGTTTCTCACTTCTGCCCTCTCAGATTGCGGTTATACGATGGAAACGCTTTACGAAATGACGGAGCATCGGCTGCATCGGCTCAGCCGAATATTTTACGGAAAAGCGAAAAACGTGTTTGCCGCATACGGAATGGAGTTGGCGTCGGATTGCGAAACGGACGCCGTTTCCAATTTCGTTCTCATCGATCGATAAATGAGACGTCGTTGTCCGATTTTTGACAACGACGTGATCATAATGACAGGAGAACTTTATCATGAATTCTGCAAAAAACAAAAAAATGATTGATTTTTCAAAACTGCCGGCAGATCAGCTGTTTGACGTCCGGGAAGGAAAGGCGTCGGATTACGGCGTGGGATTTTGCGCGCGATTCTTTCAAATAAGTTTGGACTTTCCCTGTGCAAGGAGAGCGTGGATCATCTGATTGATCATATAAGCTTTCAAGCGATATGATCCGGGCGGAAACGGATCTTGATGTTCGCTCACCATCAGGGTGGGCGAATTTTCGCACTTGACCCAAATAAGAATCAGCCAACAAAAAATCCATTTCATATTTACAATGCTCGATTCGTATGCTATAATATAGTTACACGATAATAATTTGAACAAATTAACTTTGGAGGAGATGCCAAAATGTCCAAAAAAATCAAAAAACCGGTTACCCTGCATTTGGAGCGAGAACAATTTTGTGAGGTCTGGGAAAAATCCGCCGGCGAATGCGTGCGCGGATACCGTGTCATCGCGGACGGAACTTATTACAATCTGCTGTACCAGAACGGTGAGTTTATGGGATTGGTCAGACCGAACGGCGGCGTGATCTATCCGTTCTCGCGAAATCCGAAACGAAAGGGCTTCCATTTCAGAAACAAGTATATCCGCAACGCAAAGGTCGTTTGTCTCAGCAACGCCTTCACTTTCAAAATGAAGTGGGGTACGGGACCGGATGATGCCATCTGCCTGAAGGATGAAAACGGCAAGACGCATTCCTTCGGCGCGAGAGGAAATCTTTATCTTTATCTGGATCCCACCGACTATGCAACGAGCGCGGATAAATTTTACCGCAAATTACTTGCTCAGGGAGAGGCAAGCAGCATGGACGTTTTTGAAATCAAAAAAGTGATTCTCGCCGCATTTGTCAATCTGATCGGCAAGGAGATCGAGAATTTTATGACAGCTTCGCAATACCCGATCAGTCAGATCACGTCGTTAACGCCGAGCGAAAAGCTGAAAATCAGCGGCACCGCTTTCGATCATCTGGTTCCGGTTTTTAAGAATTTCGGTCTTACCTTGGACGTGGAATGCAAGGGCGCCTTGATGGGTGAGCTTTTCATCAGACCGAACGGAAATACCCCCATCCCTGTTGGCGGTTCCGGTCCGGTGTTCCCCGAGCATGACATCATATTCTGAGGTGGCTTATGAAAATTAACGGATCTTGTAAATATTGCGGCGGCAAATTTGAATTTTGGCGTTGTGACGAGCAGCGGATCTATATCCGTTGCGCCCATTGCCACGTCATGTATACCTATACCTTTCCCGATCATAATACGTTTCGCCGTTTTGCGGATGCGGAAAACCGTGACATCCTCAACCGTTTGCGCCTCGGTCTGATCGATTGGGAGACGATGCCGTGGGACTCGTTTCACAAAGATCTTATAGATTTCATCAATGGACATTCCTACGCTGAAAACGATATGCGTTTTCAGATGGCGATCATTGCCTGTATCACCAGAGGCTTTCAGATCATGGACGAGGACATCTATCAGAGATGCACCCAACGCTTTCGGATTGCCGAGGACATTTATAAGGGTCTCATGAACATGCAGATAAAAACGGCAAAAGATCCCCTGATCTCCAAAGATCTGGAGGTTTACGAGCAATTACGCAGCAACTACAATCATTTGAGAGCCGCATATCTTGCGGTCAAAACGACGAAAAAAGCGGTTTCTATTCTGTTGAAGCAAGTGTTCAAGCCCCTTATGCCATTTTGATGCAAAAAATGTTTTTCTGACAAAAAACAAAATAAATTTCAAAAAAAGCAATATTAGGTCTTTACATAAAGAATGTTTTGTGATATAATCAAATACAGATATTTTTATCTGTTTGAGAATATGTTGATGAAAGGAAAAATACAATGTTATTTCGTAAGAGATTTAAGAAAAATATGCAGCTTACGCTGGATCCCAACCAATTCTGCACCGTATGGGAAGCGCAGAACTACGAGTGCGCGTATAAATTTACCATCACCACCCAGGCGATTCATTACAATCTCTTTTTCCAGAACGGAGTATTTCTCGGTCAGCCCCTCCCCAACGGCGGCTTGCTCTATCCGTTCTCCAAAAATCCCATCAAAAAAGGTTCGAGAGCTCAGAAAAGAAAGATCGTCAGTGCGAAAGTCATCTGTCTCTCCAATCAGTTCGTCTTTAAGATTAAATGGGGCATCAATGATTTCACCCTGCACGACAGAGACGGTCGTGATTATCTCGTCGGCGCAAGCGGCGTGATTTACGCCAAGCTCGATCCCACCGACGACCAGAGCCCCAATAAATTCTACCGTTCGCTTCTTTCTCAGTTTGATTCCTCCAAAATGACTACGGAGGCCGTTTGCAATTATCTGAAGGAAGCGTTTGAAAACGAAATCGGCGACGCCATCGAGAAAACGCTGGCGAATTACCCGATCATGCTCGGCGATCTGACCGCACTGACTCCCAGCCAGAAGCTGGAGATCAGCGACATCACGGCAGAAAGAGTACACGGAATCTTTGATCATTTCGGTTGTACCATTGACATGGTTGCAAGCAGAAATTCCTTCCTCGGCGGCTTGAGCATCAGACCCAGCAATCTCGTAAAGCCTCGCGACAAATAATCAGACGTTTATTCTGCCTGAGGCGTGATATGCGGTTTCACCGCGAATCCGATTGAATACGGTAGCTGTCCGCGGATATCCGGTGTCAGCTCCGTCAATCATACAACATCAATCAACTATTTATTAATATAAGGAGGTTTGTATCGTGTTTGGATATGCAAAAAAAACAGAATCCTCCGTGACCTTTCTGCGTAATTATGCGAAGAAAATCAATTCTCTCCTGACCTTTGCGGAAGGCAACGAGGACGTTACCAAAAAGCTTGTTTCCGTATCGGAAGCATTTACCTTTACGGTTGCTCCCCCCGAAAACAGAAGCGTAAAAAAATGTCAGAAGGACATTGAAGTGCTGTACGAAAAGCTGTACGCTTTGCTCCGTGAAGACGAGTGGGTACAGAAAGAAGCGCTGGACATCATCAGGGATATCGAACATAAGCTGGGCGAGCTCGGCAGCTACAGATAATCGGAAAGAGGAGATCGCTTATGGTTAGCAAAAAGTGTGAATTGTGCGGCGGTGCTTTGGATTATCAAAGCTCCGACGCGCAGACTTCCCATTATATATGCCCCTACTGCGGCAAGTCGTATGACTTTTCCGCAGAAACCGATACCGGTGCAAAATTGATTTATGAAGATGCAAAAAACGAGCTTTTCAGCAGACTGCGCCGCGGATTTGAGGATTGGCAGATGACCCCGTGGGATCAGCTCTACAGGGATTTTATGGCATTTACGAACGCCCATGAGCATCTTCATAACGATTTGCAATTTCAGATGGCGATGATCGCTTGTCTGACCAAGGGCTTCAATTCGATTGAACCCGATCAGTATCAGCAGTGCAAAACGCTGTTTAAGGTAGCGGACGACATTTATAAGATGCAAAAGAAGGCGATGAAGAAAAAAGCCAAAAATCACGCTTCGTCTTCCTCCATCAGTGAGTATGAAGCATCCCGTGCAAAATTCGTCAAGCTTCACAATACTTACGTTGACAGCAAACTGCCCTGGAAGCTGATCTTTTGATACCTGAATAAAAAACCGCAGAAAAATCTGCGGTTTTTCTTTTTTATCGCATAGGAAATTGCGCAAATAGAACCTCGCCGTTTGGCGTTGCTTATGCGCTCGGTTCCGCCGTAGCGGTCATAACGCCGTTGTATTCATTCAGAAAATTTTCCGCTTGCTTGACCATTCTGACGGAGACGTTCTTCCCGTCGCGGAAGCCGAAAACGATCGCGAGATTGGCGAAATATTTGTCTATGATCTGTACGCGGATCCGAAGCTTGCGTTCCTCCGGCCAATCGGCGCTGAAGGCGGCGCGATAGGTGTTTCCGGGCGCGGCTTCATTGCCCACCTCGTCGGAATAGCCCTCCTCGGGAAACCGGTCAAATACGTTATGACCGAAGCCGAAGGGGATCCGTTTGACCCCCTGCGCGTTTTCATAAAGGAACGCGCCCTCGTTTGCGCTGAAATCCAAACGGAACCATTGGATGCCCATCGGGTTTCTTTGCGCGCGGAAGGTCACGCCGTCGATCTTGGCGGAAAAGGGGCTTTCCCTCGCTGCCGTCAGGCAGAAAAGCTTCTTTTGCGAAAGCCATGCCGTCAGCGCACCGCTTTCGGTTTCGTTACAGGGCAGAGGCGATCCGTCCTCGCTGACGTGATCCAGAATATTGCGATAGAGCGCGTCGAAGATCTGCTCGTAGCCGTGCGGATTTCCCTGCGTATCGGCGTTGATGACGAAGATCAGATCGTGCTTCGGGTCACAGAAACCGATTTGTCCGCCCATGCCGAAGGTGCTGAAGCAGCCGCGCGCCATTCCCCAGATCTGATAGCCGTAGCCGAAGCCGTCGTGCGTAACGAAGCCGTAATCGTTGTTGCAGACGTGCATCGCCGTCGCATCGCGCATAAACGCTTCGTTCAGATAGCGCTTGCCCTCAAACGTACCGCCATTCAGAAGGAAGCGGGCGAAGAGCAAAAGATCTCTCGCCGTGCAAAGCACGCCGGAATCGCCCCACGAATAGCCGCCCACCGCCTTCAGGCAGTAGGACTCCTCGGAAAAACCGATCTCGCGCAGAAATTTCTCCTTCAGATATTCCAGAAAGGGCTTGCCCGTCAGCTTTTCGACGATCACGCCCAGCATGAACGAGCCGGAGCTGTCGTAATCAAAAAGCGTGCCGGGAAGCTTGGTCTGCGGCGCTTCAAAATAGATGGCGGGACGGTCGGTCACGCTCCTCAAAAACCAATGTACGCCGCGGATCGAGCTTTCCATCGTCAGAAGCTCGCGTACGGTGGAGGGATGATGCACCGCGCCTTCTCTTTCCAGATACTCGGGAAAGAATTTCGTGATCGGATCGTCAAGGGAAAGCAATTCTTCCTGCTCGCAAAAGCCGATGGCGATCGCCACAAAGGTTTTGGACGTGGAATACATCCGATGCAGGAAATCCTTATGAAAGGGCGCGTAATAGCATTCGGAAAAAACGGAGTCTCCTCTTGCCAGAATCACGCTGTGAACGGGGATGTGATACCCCTCCAGCGTTTCATAAAACCGACGGACGCGGGCAGAGGAGATCCCGGCCTGTTCGGGTGTACAGATACGCATATTTGTTCTCCTGTGATGTTTTTTATGGGACTTGTCAAAAGAAAAGATAAATGATTGTTTACAGTTGTTTAGGGCTTGTTTGAAAAATAGCGATATGACCAAAAGTGAGGAATTTTTTCGTAGAACAAGCTGATTTTTTGCAGAAATACTATATGTATTTCAAAAAAAATAAGCGCAGTTATGCGGAAAAATAACCACTTTTTGGGCGTGTTGTCATTTTTCAAACAAGCCCTAAGCGAATGATTCTGAAAGGCTCGCTTTTTGTGAGAGCTCCGCCGTCGAGCAGTATACCAAACCGGAATATACTACGATACGGCGGCAACCATCCGCGGCGATTCGCCGCTAAATTTCCGTTTATCTCACGCAATCATAAAAAAATGCCCGTGTATCTTGCGTTTTGATCCGATTCGGTGTATAATGGAAGCAAATCAAGCGCGGAAAGGAGCCATGCCATGACGCAAGTGACGTATGATGCGATCCCCGATTTTTATATGGAAAGAGCCGTCGGCAAAGCGACGATGCCGCACATGCACGATCATCCCGCCTTCGAGCTTTATTATCTGTGCCGCGGAGAAAGGGAATATTTCATCGGAGATCAATTTTATAAGGTCGGCGAGGGCGATCTCGTGCTGATCCCGCCGGAGCTTCTGCATCGCACCGCGGGTAAGGGTGCTACGCGCTTTTTGCTCTATTTTTCGGAGAAATTTCTGCGCCGCTTCTTTAACGAAGAGATGATGGCGGCGCTTCCCGGGAGAGAGCCGCTGGTCTTTCGTCCGGGCGAGACGCTTCGGGCAGAGATCGAGAGCGAGCTTTTCGCCATGTCGGCGGAATATGCGGACGGAAAAACGCCGCTTGTCGCAAGCCGTCTCTGCCGACTGCTTCTCTGCATCGACGGCGCGCCGAACGGCTATACGCAAACGCCGCTTTTCGACCGAAGGATCGGGCAGATCGTGCGCTATATCAATGAGTATTACGGAGAGATCCATGATATTGAGCAGATCGCCCGGCATTTTTTCATTTCAAAATACTATCTTTGCCGTACCTTCAACAAAAATCTCGGGATCCCGCTCGTTTCCTATCTCAATACCATCAAGATCCGCGCGGCGGCGGAGCTGATGAAAAACAGGGATCTGAATCTCACCGAGATCGCCACCCGCGCC
Source organism: Clostridia bacterium (assembly GCA_017412045.1). GTDB lineage: Bacteria > Bacillota > Clostridia > Oscillospirales > CAG-272 > QALR01. The sequence goes on along the minus strand of JAFQOX010000013.1, from coordinate 11,332 downwards.
GGCTTCAATTCGTCCTCCTATTTCTGTAAGGTGTTCAAAGCCGAAAAAGGCGTTTCGCCTACCGTCTACCGCAAAAATATGAAGGGAAAATAAATTTATTTCTTATATGCGCCGAGATATGCCTCCGTGCCCTTGCACATTGTTGCGAAGAGTTCCTTTTTCTCCTCTTCCTTCAGGGATTTCAGCAGGTTCAGCGCGGCGAATTTCTCGTATGCGTAGCCGAGATCCAGACTGAACGCGGCATCCAGCGTCGCCTCGTTTTCACGCGCGGCGCGCGCAACGAGGGGATAAATGCTGTCGGGTACGGCGCCCGCCATGACGGGCGAAAGCGAATCCGCGCGGAATACGGCGTTGGTCTCCACGATCGCGCCGTAGGGAAGGTTTTCGATCTGTCCGCGGTTGGGCATATTGATATTGGTGACGAGCGTATCCAGACCGAGAAGCGCGCGCATTTGCTCGGTTCCTTCCTCGCCCGTGCTCCTCAGCTCCCATTGCTCCTCGCCCGAAAGCAGGCGTTCGCTTCGCGCGAGGCGTTCCTTCAGATTGTTCTTTCTCCAGGAAACGGGCGTGAGCGCAAAGGACCATTTTTTGCAATCCGCCAGATAGTCCTCAAAATCCATGAACTCGGCGAGATGGCGGTCGCCTGCGGCGGCAACGTAGCCGAAACGGCGGAAAAGGTCCATGCGTACCCTCGCATCGCTCTGGAAAAAGTCGTTCATCCAGTTTCCGAGCCCCTTTCTGTTGTAACCGCATTCGTAATATTTGTCGATGAAACGGCGGTAGACCTCGAAAAGATCCTTATCCTGATATTGCGCGGACGTAAACCATGTGAAATGGTTGACGCCGACTACGTTGACGGCGATTCTCCGACGGGAAACGCCCTTGATCCCTTCGATCTCCTCGAGCGCGTTGGAGAGAAGCGTCTGCGTGCCGAAAACCTCGTGGCAACAGCCGTAGGCGCGGATCTCGGGGAACTCGCGGTAGAGCGCGCCGATGCAGACTGCCATCGGGTTGGTATAGTTGATGACCCACGCGCGCGGACAGTATTTCCGCACGTTTGCGGCGATCTCGCGCATCATGGGAACGGTACGCAGGGCGCGGAAGAAGCCGCCGGGGCCTGCGGTATCGCCGACCGATTGATAAATACCGTATTTTTCGGGTGCATGGACGTCAAATTCCATTTCGTCAAACGTTGCGGGCAAGATCGAGATGATAACGAAGTCCGCTCCCGTCATCGCCTCCTCGGCGGTCCTGACAGCCTTGTATTCCCAGCCCGTTCCCGGGAACTTTTTGCCGATCGTCTCGTTGTTCTTCGCGGCTTCGAAGTCGATATCGTAGAGATATACCGTGCCCGACATATCCGTCGCCTTGGCAAGGTCGTTCATCAGCGTCCACGCCCAGCCGCGGGAGCCGCCGCCGATATACGCGATCTTCAATTCCTTGACGGAGTGATTTTCATAGATCATAATGAGCCTCCTGCATAATTTTTTTTGCATAGGAAATTGCGCAAATCCGATCCGCCGTCGAGCCATGTAATCAACTGCGATACGGCGGCAATCATCAGCGGCGATTCGCCGCTTTTTATAATTTTATTATATCAGCACGCGGACGGCGTTTATAGTAAAATCTTGCCTTCTTACTTTCGTTTTTGCAAAATATTGCTCCGATTTCGGAATTCTGACCTGTTTTTCTTCGGATTATGACGAAAGTTGCGCAATATTTTGCAAAGATGAGAAAAGCAGACAATATTGTGCTATCTTTATACGCGCGGGTGATTATAATCAAGAACGTGCTTTCCGCAAAAGCTTGACTTCACGGAAGAAAGGATATCAATATGATCAAAGTATTACAATACGGCGAGGGCAATTTTCTGCGCGCCTTTGCCGACGCTTATTTTCATACGCTGAACCGCGAGGATACCCCCAATCATGAGGGCGGCGATTACGGCGTATACGTTATCAAGCCAACGCCCTCGAAAAAGGCGGGACAGACGGCGCTTTTTGAAAAGCAGCAGAATCGGTATCACGTGATTCTCCGCGGCTGTGAGGGCGGCTCGACGGTGGAAACGGCGAATCGGGTGGAGGCGATCCGCGCCTTCATCAATCCCTTTGAGGATCACGGCGCTTATATCGCGCTTGCGGGCGATCCCGAGCTGAAGCTGGTGATCTCCAATACCACCGAGGCGGGGATCTGTTTCAACGCCGACGATCGGATCGATGGCTTTCACAGCATCTCCTATCCCGCCAAGCTGACGCAATTTCTTTTCGCGCGATACTGCGCGGGACTGGACGGGCTTTATATCCTCCCCGCAGAGCTGATCGACGGCAACGCCGACGCACTGAAGGATTGTGTGGATCGCTATATCGGACTCTGGCATTTGCCCGAGGGCTTCAAGCGTTGGAACGACGAGAAGAATTTCTATTGCAATACGCTCGTGGACCGCATCGTATCGGGCTATCCCGCCGACGGTCAGACAAAGGTGCATCTGGAAAAGCTGATCGGTGCGTCTGACGGACTGATGACGGTCGCGGAGCCCTTCGGACTCTGGGCGATCGAAAAAAAGGGGAATATTTCGGATTATATCAAGGAAGGTATCCACGATATTGAGGTCGTTCTGACGGACGACATCGGGTATTACAAAAAGAGAAAGGTGCGCGTGCTGAACGGCAGTCACACCAATCTCGTCCCCGCGGGGCTCATGCTCGGCATGGAAACGGTTTACGACTGCATGACCGACGAAAGGCTTTCCGCCTTTGCGGAAGAAACGCTGAAAAACGAGATCATTCCCTACGTATCGAGCGATACCGCGGCGACGGAGGCGTTTGCCGAAAGCGTAAAGGATCGCTTCCGCAATCCCTTCCTGAACCATCTTCTCGTCAGCATTGCCCTCAATTCGATCTCCAAATGGAAGGCGCGTGTGCTTCCATCCTTCCGTGATTATTACGCGGAGCACGGCGAGATCGCGCCGAGGCTGACCGTGGGCTTCTCCTATCTGATGGCGCTCTATTCGGGCATCGAAAGGACGGCAGACGGCTACGCGGTCAGACTTGCGGACCGCGCGATCGAGATCAAGGACGAAGCCGCGTATTTAGAATATTTCGCGGAGAGAAATCCGCTTCGCGCATTTCTGGCGGATGAGCGCGTGTGGGGCGAGGATCTCACGCGGTACGAGGGCTTTTACGAAGCGGTCGCCGCCAACATCGAAAAAATCAAAAACGGAGCTTGTCTGCTATGATTATTGACAAAAAAGATAACGTGGGCGTATGCCTTGAAGGGAACGCAACCGTCCCCGCAGGACACAAATACGCTCTGCGCCCCATTGCCGAGGGCGAAGCCGTCGTCAAATACGGCGAGATCATCGGCAAAGCCACGCGTCCCATCGCCGCGGGCGATTGGGTGCATACGCATAATCTGCGATCCCATCTGGACGAGAGCGTGGAATACGCTTACAGTTTCCGCGCCGACGTTCCCGCTCCGGAGAAGCACACCTTCCGCGGCTATAGGCGCAAGCACGGCAGGGCGGGCGTTCGCAACGAGATCTATATTATCCCGACGGTCGGATGCGTCAACAACGTTTGTATGCGTCTGGCGAAGGACGCGCAGAAATACGTACGCGGAGGTCTTGACGGCGTTTTTGCGCTCACCCATCAGTTCGGCTGTTCCCAGCTCGGCGAGGACAACGAAAATATCAAAAAGCTGCTCTGCGCCGTCGCGCTGAATCCGAACGCCGCCTACGTGCTTTTCGTCGGTCTCGGCTGTGAAAACAACGGTCTGGAGGGTGTGAAGGAATACCTCGCGCCTTACGGCAGAGAAAATATCGCCTATTTCAACTGTCAGGACGTGGAGGACGAGCACGCGTACGGCATGGAGCTCCTTCGCGCCTTCGCCGAGAAGGCGAGTGCGCTTCGCCGTGAGGACGTCGATCTTTCGGAGCTATGCCTCGGGCTTAAATGCGGCGGCAGCGACGGCTATTCGGGTCTTACGGCAAATCCGCTCGTGGGCAGGATCACCGACAGGATCGTGGGCGCGGGCGGAAGTGCGATCCTCACCGAAGTGCCTGAAATGTTCGGCGCGGAGCAGATTCTGATGAATAAATGCAAAAACGCGGAAATTTTCGAGCGGTATCGCAAAATGATCGTGGATTTCAAGGATTCCTATCTCCGCGCAGGCTTTCCCGTTTACGAGAATCCCAGCCCCGGCAACAAAAAGGGCGGGATCACGACGCTGGAGGAGAAGTCCCTCGGCTGTATTGAGAAGGCGGGGACGAGCGCGGTCAACGACGTGCTGGACTACGGCGAGCCCGTACGGGAGCGTGGCGTTTCCGTGCTGAACGCGCCCGGCAACGATCTGATCGCGGCAACGGCGCTGGCAGCGAGCGGGGCGCAGATCATCCTTTTCACTACGGGAAGGGGCACGCCCTTTTCCACCTTCGTGCCGACGCTGAAGATCGCCACAAACGACGGCATTTCCGCGCGCAAGGCAAATTGGATCGACTTCAATGCCTACGGCATGGACGAGGAAGCGCTCTTTGCACTGATCCTCAGGACCGCAAACGGAGAATATACTTGCAAGAGCGAGGATATCAGAGAAATCGCATTTTATAAAACGGGGGTAACGTTATGAACTACATCAGAAACAATTTTTTATTGACGGGTAAGACGGCGGAAAGACTCTATTTTTCCTATGCGAAGGATATGCCCATCTTCGACTATCACTGCCATCTGCCCGAAAAGCAGATTCTGGAAAACGAGCCTTTCCACGATGCCTTCGAGATCTGGCTTGCGGGCGACCATTACAAATGGCGTCTCATGAGAAATTACGGCGTGAGTGAGGAATATATCACGGGCGGCGCGTCCAATAAGGAAAAATTCGTCACCTACTGCCGTGTGCTGGGCACCGCCTTCGGCAACCCGCTCTACCATTGGTCGCAGGTCGAGCTGAAGGAATTTTTCGGCTGTGAAAGGGAGATCAACGAAGAAAACGCGGAAGCGATCTGGGACGAATGCAACGCCTATATCCGCGCAAACAAGGTCACGCCCCAAATGCTGATCGAGCAGTCGAACGTCACGCATCTGTGTACGACCAACGAGGTCTTTGACGATCTCTCCACCTTCGGAAGGATCGCGGAGAAAAATTACAAATTCAAGGTCATTCCCGCCTTCCGCGCCGACAAGATCATGAATATCGAAGCCGAAAAATACCTTGAATTCGTCGGCAAGCTCGGCATTGTCGAAAACCTCGACGCGCTCGAAGCCAAGCTGGAGGAACGTCTGCAAGCCTTTATCGCCGTCGGCGCGAGGGCGGCAGACATCGCCCTGCAAAGCGTATATCCCATCTCGCAAAAAGCTGAAGCGGCAAGCGTGTTTGAAAAACGCATGAAGGGCGAATCCGTCAGCGAAAGGGAAAGTGAGATCTTCAAGGGCTATCTGACCTATTTTCTTTTCAAGCTCTACGCAAAATACGATATCGCCACCGAGCTTCACATCGGCGCCATGCGGAACAACAACAGCCGTATGCTCGCAAAACTCGGCTTGGATACGGGCTTCGACAGCATTGCCGAGGACAATTCCATCAAATATATGTCCCGTCTTTTCGACAGGCTGGACAGCGAAAACGCTCTGCCCAAAACCATCGTTTTCAATCTGAATCCGAAGATGAACGCGGAGATCATGACACTGATCGGCTGTTTCCAGAGCGACGAGGCGCGCGGTAAGATCCAATACGGTCCCGCGTGGTGGTTCCTCGACAATAAAACGGGCATGGAAAAGCACCTCGAGGACCTTACGGCGACGGGACATATCGCGACCTTCATCGGTATGCTGACGGACAGCCGCTCTCTGCTCTCCTATCCGCGCCACCATTATTTCAGACGCATCCTCTGTAATTATCTCGGCGGTATGATGGAACGCGGCGAAATGACCGCAGACGAGGCGCTCGTCGGCAGCGTCGTCCGTGACGTATGCTATTATAATTCGATCCGCTATTTCGGCGTCTGAAGCGGGGCAAACTCAGCCGGACCGTTTGGAACCGATACAGAATAAAATTCGATCTCAAAGGAGAATACGATGAAAAAATCCGCCTTGAAAATATCCTTGACCGCGCTTGCTTCTTGCTGGATCTGCCTATGCTCGTGGATCGCCATCCCGCTCGGCGGCGTACCGATGACCTTGCAGACCTTCGGCGTGGCTCTCTGCGGATTTTTGCTCGGTGCGCGCGGCGGTGTCTGCGCGGCTGCCGTCTATCTGGCGCTCGGCGCGGTCGGACTTCCCGTTTTTGCGGGATTCGGCGGTTCTCTCGCCTTTCTCGCCGGACCGACGGGCGGTTTTCTCGTCGGCTTCCTTTTTCTCTCGCTTTTCTGCGGAATTGCGTCAAGGAAAACGTCCGAAAAAAAGCTTGTCTTTCTTCTGCTCGCCGCGGCGGGGCTTCTTTTCTGTCATCTGCCCGGCGTTTTTTGGTTCGCGCGCGTCTCGGGCGTATCTCTCGCGCAGGCGTTCTGGATCGCCTCCTTGCCCTATCTCCCGAAGGATGCGGTTTCCGTATTTTGCGCATGGACGCTATGTCGGAAAATACGCAAAAGACTTCCCACACATCGATTTTGACGAAACAACCGATCGAACGGGAAATCCAATCAATTTCGGCGGATTTTGATAAAAATATAAATTTTCTCTTGTATCCTTCCCTTCCATATGGTATGATAAACTTTGTGTAATATAGAATAGATGACAGGAAAGGAAGATGAACATGAGTAAATACGTCGTATTTGACCTTGAAATGTGCAAGGTCGGCAAAAACAAAAGAACGAGCCTTTTTTATTACAAAAATGAATTGATCCAGATCGGAGCCGTTCTGCTGGATGAATCCTATGAAATTACGGACCGCTTCATCACGTACGTAACGCCCCGATTCGGCGCTCTGGATCCCGAGATCATCAAGCTGACGGGGATCACGCGCGAGAAGCTGAAGGGCGCGCCCTCCACGGAGGAGGCACTTGCCCGCTTCGCCGAATGGATCCCCGATGACGCGATCCTGGTCGAATGGAGTGAAAACGACCGTTCCCAGCTTTATCACGAGCTGGACGGAAAGGAGATCTGCAACGACAGATTGGAGGATTTTCTGGAGGAAATCATCGACTGCCAGGAAGCCTTCGGTGATAAAATGAATTCCGACAGACAGTATATGCTTTCGGAAGCGCTCATCATTGCGAATATCAACGATTACAGCGACGGCGCGCACGACGCCCTCGTGGATGCCGTCAATACGGCGAAGCTTTTCAAAAAAATCAGAACGGAAACGGTCTTTACGCTCAGCCCGTATTACATCGTCTGAAGATCGTTTTGCCGTTAAAAAGGCTGTCCCTCATGCAAAAATAAATGCATGGGGGACAGCCTCAGACTGTCGAAAAAAGCAAAAAAATCCGGTATATGGGTGATGAAACGAAATGAATGATCAAGCAAGAATCGCCAAACTCAAGGAAAAAGAATACCGAAGCTCGAATGTCGAGGCTTGTTCGAGGATGACACGGGCGGGGGAACATAGTCAGGTCTTCGTTGTTACGCGGTAATAAAATGGTACGTTACTCTTTGATTTCGTTTTTGATTCTTCTGTAAACCGTCATACGCATGGTTACGTAGGAGGCAGTGCCGCCGATCACGTTGGATACGGGCTCTGCGATGAACACGCCCAGAACGCCGAAGCCTAAGTGAGGCAACAGAAGCGTCAGCGGAACGACGATAACAGCCTTACGCAGCAGTGAGAAAAAGATGGCGTGCTTGGCATCTCCCAACGCCTGGAAGGTGGATTGCCCCGCAAACTGCAACGCCATGAATACGAAGCCGAAAAAATAGATCTTCAGCGCCTCGATGCCCGGCTCGGTCATCATGATATCGTCGGAGAAAATGCCGAACCAGAATTTCGGGAACAGAATGACGAGCAACCACGCCAGCATCGTATATGCGGTACCGATGAGCGTATTGAAACGGATGCCCTGCCGGACACGGTCGTATTGCTTCGCGCCGTAGTTGAAGCCGATGACGGGCTGGGCGCCGTTAACGATACCCGAGACGGGGAGTGTGAAGATTTCCCTGACGGAGTTCGTCACGGTCATGATGCCCACGTACAGGTCTCCGCCGAAGGTCTGGAGCGTGGAGTTGCAAGCCACCTGGACCAGACAGTTCGTTCCCTGCATGATAAAGCCTGCCGTGCCCAATTTGCAGATATCCTTCGTAATATCCTTGCGAACGGCGATATGTTTGCGTCGAAGCGGGATCAAAGCCTTCTTTCCCGTCAGGAAGAACAGCACCCACAGCGCGGAAGCGGCTTGGCTGATGACCGTTGCCAGCGCCGCGCCCGCAACGCCCATACGCATACCGAAAATGAAGATGGGGTCCAGAATAATATTGCAAAGAGCCCCGATGGTGACAGACAACATTCCGATCTTCGGGAATCCCTGCGCGTTGATATAGCCGTTCAGACCCGTACTGATCATGGAGAAAACCGTGCCGATCAAATAGATATCCAGATACATCTTCGCGTAGACGTAGGATTCCTCGCCCGCGCCGAACGCAAAGAGAATGGGTTTAGCGAAAAGAAATCCCGCCAAGGTCAAAATCAAGGAGCTGCCCAATAACAAGGCAAAGGAATTTCCGAGAATCTTTCCTGCCCGCTCCTCGTCCCCCGCGCCTCTCGCAATGGAAAAGAGCGGAACGCCTCCCGTACCGAAGAGCGCCGTAAACGCCATGATCAGGGAAACGATGGGAAAGGTCAGACCGACACCCGTCAGAGCCATACTGTCTCCTCCCATGTGCCCCAGATAGATTCTGTCCACCACGTTATACAGCAAATGCACCAGCTGCGCAACGGTGAGAGGGATTGCCTGCGCGACAATGCATTTCCATACGGGACCGCTTGAGAAATCCCGTTTTACGCTTTTATGCAAAATTGTCATTTGTTTCACTTCCAATCAAAAAGAATTTTGTTATGGTTATTGTCTGCGCCGTGGCGTTTGTTTCTTTTGCAATCTTTCTTCCGTGTATTGATCATAATGTCTGTTGTAAATATCCGAATACAGATGGATCTTTTCGAAAGGATAAAACTTTTCGAGCCGTTTTAAATTCCAATCCGTGTCAAAAAGATAAAGCAACCAATCCAAAGAAACGATGTCGCCGATCATCTTTTCATTTTGATATTCAATCGGAAGTTCGTCCATTCGGCTTACGTCAAATTTCCGAACGTCCCAAGGCGCCTTAGTTTGACGAACGTAGATGCGAAAAACTTTTCCTGTTGATGTAATGACCCAGCTGATATCGAATTCCGGCTCAGGATATTCCTCGGGAACCTTATAGTTTCCGATCAAATGCGCGAGCTTAAGACGGTATAAGAATTTCGGTTCCGTCGCAATCACATAATCATGCGGTTGGGTTACAATCTCTTCAATATTTTCGGGAATCGTATCGTATAATCCGCCGAAAACTCTGATAAGATCGCCAATGCGCACAGTATAAGCCCATTGATAAAGTTTATATCCATTGGGACCTTTGACATAAAATACGTCTCCGATTTTGGCGCGTTTCATACCCTCTCCTTTTTCGAATTCATATCCTGTAATCGGATCATTCTTATTTTTTGTTGAAATCATTATATCATATCCTTTCACCAATGTAAACCCTGACGGTAAAAACAATCAAACAATCCTTTTTACATAGCCAATGCTGACAGAAGCCCGCGGCGAACCGTGGCTTCATCTTTCGGAAGAATTGACCGACAAATTTGGGTTTTTGATTTGTGCCAACCAGCATTTACTTCCCCTGTCTTTGGAAAATTGCTGTTGACAAAGATACGGCGATTATTTATAATAGGAGATAGTTAAAATTTTCTCGTTTCAAGGAGATTTCAATATGAAACAGTATTCTTTTGTTTTGATTGGCGCAGGCAACAGGGGTATGACGTACACCCGCGAAATGCTGAAAATGCCCGAAAAGTACAAGCTTGTGGGCATGGCTGACCCGCTTGACTACAAGCGCGAAAGATGCATGAAGGAGTTCGGTCTTAAGGCAGAGCAGTGCTATACCGATTGGCGTGAAATTCTTGCGAAACCGAAAATGGCGGATATCGCAGTAATCGCCACGATGGACGATATGCACTACGAGCCTGCGATGAAGGCGATCGAACTCGGATATGACCTGCTGCTCGAAAAGCCCGTTGCCAACACCGAAAAAGAATGTATCGATATCGCAAACGCGGCGCGGGCAAAGGGTGTGCGCGTGCTCGTTTGCCACGTGCTTCGCTATACGCCGTTTTACAGAACGGTGAAATCCATCATCGAAAGCGGCATGATCGGCGAGGTGGTTTCCGTAGACCAGGTGGAAGCCATCGGCGACGTGCATTTTTCCCACAGCTACGTGCGCGGCAACTGGCATAGCACAAAAACAGCGGCGCCCATGATACTCGCAAAAGCCTGCCACGACCTCGATATCGTTCAGTGGCTCGTAGGAAAGCCCTGCCGGAAGGTTTCCTCCTTCGGCAGTCTCAAGCATTTTAAGGCTGAAAATGCGCCCGATGGCGCTCCCCAAAAATGTATAGACGGTACTTGTCCCGCCAAGGAAGAATGCCCCTATAACTGCTACAGAGTATATGTGGATCAGGAGGGCAGGGTATGGCATGGCTGGAAAGAGCTTTTAAAGACGATGTATGCGACACACCCTGATTTCAGCGATGAGGAAATATGCGAGGTGCTCAGAAATACGAATTACGGTAATTGCGTTTACCGTTGCGATAACGACGTGCTCGACCACCAGGTGGTCAATATGGAATTCGAGAGCGGCGCTACGGCAACGCTCACGGTGAATGCGTTCAATGCCGGCGGCAGATATACGCGCGTTTACGGCACGAAGGGCGAGCTTTGGGCGTTTATGTCCGATAAGGAAATATTTGTGCGCACGCTTTCCGCGAGAAAAAGACATTTCATTCCCGTACAGGAAACGGAAGAATCGATCGCGGGCGGTCACGGCGGCGGCGACCACGGCATTGTTGCCGACCTTTACGAATTTTTGGAGGGTAACGAGGTTCAGTTCGGTGCGTCGGAAATAGGCATTTCCGTTGAAAACCATATGATCGGCTTCGCGGCAGAAGAATCCCGCCATCATAAAACAATCGTTTCGATAGATGAATTCTGCAAAATCAAAGGATTGAATATTTAGGGCTTGTTTGAAAAATGACAACACGCCCAAAAAGCGGTTATTTTTCCGCATAACTGCGCTTATTTTTTTTGAAATACATATCGTATTTCTGCAAAAAATCAGCTTGTTCTACGAAAAAATTCCTCACTTTTGGTCAT
>JAFQOX010000012.1 GCA_017412045.1 Clostridia bacterium | reverse complement strand
AGATGAGATGCTAAAAAGCCTTCCTCCGGGAGGAAGGTGCCGAGTTTACGAGGCGGAAGGAGCCCGCGTCACTTAAAATTTGATCAAACTTGATGTTTACGCACTCTCCCTCAGTCTTTTGCTTCGCAAAATCCAGCTCCTACATTATGCTTTGCATAATGTGCAGAGGGAGCCTTCCCTGCTTTGTGCAACTTTTTATTTTTGAATTTTCTACGTGGGTTTTTCGACAGTCTGTACCGTGCCGTCCTTCGGGACGGCACGGCAAATCAAACGATTTCAATTTTATCATGAAGATCTCTCTGAAGCAACGACGTTAACCCGGAGAATCCCAGATCTCCGCCTCTGCGGAAACGTAAACGACGTCAACCGAATAGGGAACGGACAGAGAACGTGAATTTTGATATCCCTCCTCGGAGGTTTGATAATCAAAGATAAACGCGCCCGTGAACGTGCAAACGCCGTTCTCAAAGATGTCTTTTTCATAAAGATCGATGCCGGAACGGTATCCGTATCCGCCGTCACCGGGCAGATCGTAATCTCCGCCCGACTTCACTTCACCCGCCGCAAGCTTCAAGGTCCATTCGTACGTTTTTCCCGGCTCAAGACGCCATATTTCCACCATCTCGGGGCAAGCAAAGCCGAAGGAAGACGAACTCAGCTTATATTCTCCGTTTACAAGCTCAAATCCGATCTCATGATTGTGCGCAGGGAAAGAACCTCTGCAAAAGGTCGGTAACCATTGATATAGCGCCTCTGCGCCGATATTCGTGATCTTCACTTCAACGAAAAAATATTCGTTATTCTTCACGTAAAAATCCCGGTCCAGACTTTCGCTCTGATATCCGTGGACAGTGACTTCCATATGCAGACCGTCCGCACTGTTTGCAGAAACGGTCAGAAGAACGCTTCGCTCATCCGACGGAACCGCGAAACGGTCCACATCCGGATTCTCAGGCGCTGTGGTATCCGAGATCGTCCCAGCCGTCGTGTCACCTTCAACGGGACTGATGCTACAACCGAAGCAATGCAAAGTGATTGCTGTGATCAACAAGAAAAGCACTATTTTTTTCATTCGTATACTCCTTTCTTTTTCGCTGTTCCGATCCGGAAGTTATATATTCGGCTTCGGAGAAACGTAGAGAACGTCGAGAGCGAGCGAAACAGACACTCTCAGACCGTTTGCGGCTTGCATCTCATCCTTCGTGTAGTCAAAGAAAATCTTGCCGCTGAATGTAGCGCTGCCGTCACGGAAAACGTCCTCTCCGTACAGTTTGATTCCGGGTAAGCCTCCTTCTCCGTCGCCCGGCAGATCCCAATCCTTTTCATAGCATATATCGCCCGCCGCAAGCTTTAGGCAAAATTCGTACGTTTCGCCCGGTTCCACCATCCATTTTCGGAGCGCACCCGAGCAAGGCAGACCGTGGGAGGAATGCAACCGATACGCACCGCAGAAAAGCTCCGCGCCGATTTCATGGTCATGCGGCGTTCCGGAATCTCTGCACGCCGTCGGAAGCCATTGCCACACGGGTGCGTCGGAAAGATTTTTCAGCTTCACCTCGACGGTAATATATTCGTTATTCTTCACGTAAAAAGACTTTTTCAGTTTTTCGCTCCGATAACCGTGGACGGCAATTTCGATCTGCAAGCCGTCCGCATTCGATTCGATGACCTGATATACGGCGCTTTTCTCGTCTGGAATTTCGGGAGCTGCAAGTGTCGAATCCGTAGCAGAGACAGTTGTTTCGACTTCCGTCCGGCTTGTGCCCGTTCCTGCCATACTGTGCGACGGTCTCGCATCCGTGGTCGTGGTAACGCTTGCCGACGTACCGTTCGCTTGCGTCGTCATCCCCGTCGCTTGGGTAACGTCCGGCGGCGTCTCCGAAAAAATAACGTGCGTCCAGAACGCCGCCATGGAGCAAGCGCAAACGAGGATCAGCGATGCCGCAAACGCAGACACGCGCTTGGAAGCCGCGGTTACGCGTTTTTTCGGATCTGCTCCGTAACGGCGCAAAAGCCTGCCTTCCAATCTTGCGTAGCGCTCGCCCGTTTCGATCTCGCCCTCGTAGGGCGGATACCGCTCGCAATCGTTTTTACAGGCTTCCTCCAACGCTTCCTCTAAAATCTTATTCCCCTTCGTTTTCTCCGGCATAAATACCCCTCCTTTTCAGTAAATACATCAGTCTCACCCGTCCGTGATTCCATCGGGATTCCGCCACCGTTTCCGAAATATTGAAAAGCTTCGCGATCTCCTTCAGCGATCGGTGGTACAGATAATACATCGTGATGACGTCCCTTTGCGCCTCGCCGAGCATATCAATGCACGCCTTCACCCTCGAAATCCCCTCGCTCTCGCAAGCCTCGAAGAGATCCTCATCGCTGATCTGCTCCGGAAACGACGTACTTTCAAACAATTCCCGTTCCTTATTTCTCTTCCGAAGCAGGGATATGCTCTGATTGCGCGCGATCGTCAGAATATACGCCCTGACGACCGCTTCATCCTTTCCGCGCAAGGCATCCATACTCTTCAATACGCGGATCCAGGTCTCCTGCATGGCATCCTCCGCATCCTCCGCGTTGCGCAAAATGCGGTACGCACGTCTGAAAATATCGTCGTGATATTTATGATAAATTTGCTTAAAATCCGGCTTGTCGCTCTCCGCTTCAAGCATGGAAAGATAAAGCATAAGCATTGTCACCATTCCTCCGCCGTAACCTTTTCTATATATAAAGACGAATGAAGCCCCGCCCATCCACCGCGCGTGTCTTTTTGTTTACAATTTGTTAACAATTCGGGCATTTTTGAACAAAAATCAAAAAAATAAATTGCCTGTCCGCAAATAAAAATACCGCTTTCGGTACATACTACGTATATCTTATACAGGAAAGGCAGGATCACCGTTATCATGATCGAACAGGATACCATTCGCTTACTCCGTGAATGCGACGCCGGTGTCAAAATGGGCATCAGCGCCATCGACGAGGTTCTGGACTACGTCAAGTCCGACAGACTGAAGCAATATCTGAAGGATTGCAAAATCGCGCATCAGAAGCTGGAAACGGAAATACAGGAGAAGCTTGACCGCTTCGGAGACGAGGGCAAGGATCCCAACCCCATCGCCCAGGGGATGTCGTGGATGAAAACCAATTTCAAACTCATGATGCACGAATCCGACCATACCATCGCCGATCTGATCACGGACGGCTGTGATATGGGCGTGAAATCGCTCAGCAAATACCTCAACCAATACAAGGCGGCGGACGAGGTCTCCAAGGATATCGCCAAGCGCCTGATCTCTCTGGAGGAGGATCTCGGCAAGGAAATCCGCGGATACCTCTGATCATTCTTTTTTCTTTGCAATTCCCGTAAAAAGGAATTGCATTTTTTTCGCCCCCGTGCTATAATCAAAGCGAAAACAGGAAAGGAGACCCTATCCCATGAAACGATTCACTTGCCACGATGCCCCGATCCGTATGTTCGGGCTGATCCAATTCTATGAAAACGGAAGCCTTATGCGTCTGCCTGAGGAAGTGATGGAAAAGCTCCCCCAGCTTCGCCAATTCGGAAGCCGCAGCACGGGCGGCAGAATGTGCTTCCGCACCAATACGAAAAATCTGTACGTCAAGCTCGTATCCAAAACCTTTATCCGCGACAGCTTCATTCCGCAGGTGTCATCCTCGGGGCTTGACGTCTATATCGGAGACCGCACGAAGGGAATTTTTCTCGGAAGCGTATTTCCCACGGGATTGCGCGGTACCAATCCCAACGAATCGGAAAAGACCTTTTCTTTAAACGGCGAAATGACCGAAGTCACCGTTTACATGCCCAAAAACGAGATTCTGGAAACCGTTTATATCGGAATCGACGACGATGCCGATATCGAAGCCCCCACCCCCTACGTCAATGAAAAGCCCGTCGTTTTCTACGGCTCCTCCATCACCGAGGGCGGATGCGCGGGACGTGTGGGCAACGCTTATAACGCGGCGCTTTCCCGCAAGCTCAATATGGATTACGTCAATTTCGGCTTTTCCGGAAGCGCGAAGGGCGAGCCCGAGATGGCGGAATACATCGCTTCCGTTCCGATGAGCATTTTCGTGATGGATTACGACTACAATGCGCCCGATGCAGAATATCTGGCGCAAACGCACGAGCCCTTCTTCCGTATCATCCGCGAGAAGAACCCCGATCTGCCGGTCATCATGCTCTCCAATCCCAATTACAAGCTGGACCCCGAAAAAAATGAAAAACGCCTTGCCGTCATTCGCAAAACCTACGAAAACGCCAAAGCGCGCGGAGACAAAAACGTATATCTGATCAGCGGCGAGAATTTCTACGGCGACGAGGACGTCTATGCCTGTACCGTGGACAATATCCATCCCAACGACCACGGATTTGCGCTCATGACAAACGAGATCCGCAAAACGCTCGAGCCGATCCTGCTCTCGGTCGTACAAAAACAAGCTCTGATATCCCAAACGTGAAAATAACCCTTGATTACGTTTTGCCATTCGTAATCAAGGGTTATTTCTGTTCGATCTTGATATCTAACATCATTTTTGTATTCCTCTCTTTCGTAGTCTGCCTGTGCATCTTCTTTCCCACAACGATCAAAACTCTTTTTCCTTTTGTTCTCTAATGAGAGCACCACTTTTTGTCTTGTTAAGGATTTCCGTTGCCTGAGGCGAGGGTGAAAAAACTTTCAAAAGATTTCCGATAAAAAGAATGAAGGCGATTCGTCTCACTTTTATTGTGTACGAATCCATCAAATCTTATATATGAAAGTTTTAAGATTTTAAAGTTTCATCGGACTGTACCTCCGTCTGTTTTGTGATTTTATTATAACATATATTTTGGCAATTTTCAATTGACATTTTATAAAAAGTTCACAAATATTTTTTGTTTATTTGGGAGAAGTTTGAACGATTTTATCATAGCCTATTTACAAATGCCGTTTTTTATGATATACTGGAAATGTTGGGGCTTGCGCGACTTCAAAGAAGGTCGCGCTGTTTTATTGGAATTTTTCGTGAACGGAGAAGCTTATGCAAGAAAGCAAAATTGAAAATCTGATTTGCGACGGGACGTTTTCCTATATGCAACCGTATTTTTATAACCATCCGTACGCTTTGCGCTGTGAATTGGGAATCGGGGATGAAGACTATATGGCAAACGCCAAAAAGCGCGCCGGTGAAATTTATGATATTCTGTTTCCGGGCGGAGCGGATGCCATCATCTTCAACTATTGGATCTTTGATTACTCCGAATCCGGCGAAGCCAAAAAGATTGACTATGAAGAATGGGACTGCGACCCCAATGCACGGATCCAAAACACGCTCGAAGAAGAAATGGAGCAATTAAAATTTCTTTTGGAATATCAGACACAATACAGACATTTTTCTGTCCGGAATCTGAAAACATACAGTACCTTTGATGAGACATATAGCGGAAAGCTGCGAAGAAACCGCATCGTATGCTATTCCGACGGAACGTCCTTTGACCATCGCGCACTGATCGAGCTTCAAATAAACGGCAAAGGGCATGAGATCGGGTTCGTATCGTTTCGGAACGAATGCATTCTGTCCGTATACGACGACCGCGGCTGTGACATTGTTTTTGCTACACACGAAAAAATGAAGGAATTTTATCCAAAGTTGAAGTCGTATTTCCTTGATTATGACAAAGAAGAAATGGAACGGCGCTTTCACAACTCAAAAAAATAACGCCATCCGTTTTCCGTGAAACGGCGGTATCCAAACGTGAAAATAACCCTTGATCACGTTTTGCCAATCCGCAATCAAGGGTTATTTCTGTTCGATTTTGATATCTAACGTCATTTTGGTATGCCTCTCTTTCGTAGTCTGCCTTTTGCTTCTTCTTCTTCGCAACGTCCAAAACTCATTTTCTACTTCTTTAATAAGAATACCATTTTTTGTCTTGTCAAAGCTTCCGTTACAAAAGGTGAAGGGGTGAAGGTTTTCAAAAAGATTTTTCCGTCACGTTTTATTCGGACCTGTATTGATATGGATCTGATTTTTGAAAATCTATATAAAGCGTTACACCGCCGTGGACTTCATTTTTGATTCGGCTTTTTATTTTGCTCAATACAGATATCGGAAAAAATTTTTGGAAAACTTGTCGGTTCAGATTCTCATCGGACTGTACCTCCTCTGTTTTGTGATTTTATTATAACATATATTTTGGTGATTTTCAATTGACATTTTATCAAAAGTTCACAAATATTTTTTGTTTATTTGGGAGAAATTTCAACGATCTTACAGAAACGTATTTACAATATCGGCGTTTTATGATATACTGAAAATGTTGGGGCTTGTTGAAAAACAGGTCCCTTTTGTTTTCCGAAAAATAGACGGGCAGCCATCACCGGGCAAAAAAATAAGCGGCGCCTTCGCCGCAAACGCACGCTGTAAAAACGAAATGATCCTTGATCGTGCTTCCCAACACAACCAAGGATCATTTCTGTTCACTCTTGATATCTAACATCATTTTTAGTCCTCTCTTTCTTTTTATTCAGGTTTACTCATGAAATCAAAAAAACATTTCGGAGAATTGATCTTGAAGATTTTGGTTCTTTCACTCTTTCGATCTTACCACCATAACCAAAAGATTGAAACCGGAAATTTAACTTCTCATTGGACTGTTCCTCCTTTGTGATTATATTATAGCATATATTTTGGTGATTTTCAATTGACATCTTATCAAAAGTTTACAAATATTTTTTGTTTATTTGGGAGAAATTTACATGAATTTCAAAAAAACTATTTACAAAGCGTCTGATATATGATATAATGAAATTTAGTGTGGTGCTCCGATTCGGGACCTCATCTTTCAAACGCAAAACAAGGGAGGTACGCGCATGGTACTGGCAATCGACATCGGCAATTCCAATATTATGCTCGGCGGCTTTGAGGGAGGCAAGCTGACCTTCGTGGTCAATATGTCTACCGAAATCCATATGACCGCAGACGAATACGCAAGCAAGATCACCGGCGTGCTTGCTGTTCACGGCATTGTTGGCAAAGCTGTCAGCGGCGCGATCATCTCTTCGGTCGTTCCTCCGCTCAATGCAGTCATCAAAAGGGCTGTACAGATTCTTTGGAAAATTGATGCGCTGACGGTCGGTCCGGGCATCAAAACGGGGCTCAACATTCATTGCGATACGCCCTCCTCGGTGGGCGCGGATCTGATCTGCGCGTGCGTTGCCATTCAGAAGATTTACGGAAGCCCCGCTCTGATCATTGATATGGGAACCGCCACCAAAATGACGGTCGTCAATGCCAAGGGCGCTTTCGCGGGCGTTTCGATCATTCCCGGCGTTCTGATGGGACTCCACTCCTTGTCCGACCGGACGGCGCAGCTGCCGAAGATCGGGCTGGAAGCACCGAAAACCGTCATCGGCAAAAACACGTCCGACAGTATGCGCTCGGGCGTCGTTTACGGAAACGCCGCTATGATCGACGGTATGATCGACCGTATCAACGAAGAGGTCGGACTGCCTCTCCCGGTATACGCGACGGGCGGCGTCGCTCATATGATCATCCCGTATTGCAATCACAAGATCACGATGGACGAGCATCTCGTCCTGAAGGGACTCTACGTGATTTACAATAAGAATATTTAAAGCATTTGTTTGTATATTACTCTCAAGAGAGATAATATAAATTTTTATGCGTTGTACCGCGGGATGCGGACGACAGCAAGGAGGAATTTATGAACAAAACAAACAGACGAAGCGCGAACACGGAAAAGCTCGTATCCATGATCTTACTGGCTTTGCTTTCAGCACTGGTAGCGGTACTTGCTTATTACGGCGGATTCATCAAGATCGGCGGTCTTGCCTCGATCTCTCTGACTCTGATCCCCGTTATCATCGGCGCGACTTTGTGCGGTCCGCTCGCAGGCGCGTGGCTTGGAGCTGTGGCAGGCGTGATTTTCTTCGCAACGCCGGACGCAGCGTTCTGGTTCGGTCTCAGCGTACCGGGAACCGTCATTACCGTTATGGTCAAGGGTATGCTTTCTGGCTTGTGCGCGGGACTCGTGTATAAGGCTCTGAAAAAGGTCAATCAGTATCTCGCCGTTCTGGTCAGCGCGATCGTTTGCACCGTCGTGAACACGGGCACTTTCCTGTTGGGCTGCCTGGTATTCTTTATGGATACGGTCAGCGCGGGCGCTACGGCAGAGGGTACTTCCGTCGCTATGTACCTCATCGTTGCCTTCGTAGGTCTGAATTTCGTTTTCGAGCTGATCGCAAACATCGTCGTCAGCCCGGCGATCGTCAGAATTCTCGATATTGCAAAAAAACGAAAGATCAAATAAATACAAAAACTGCCTCAAATGCGGAATCCGTGTTTGAGGCAATTTTATTTTTGACGTGAGTTCGATGAATACCTGGAAAGATAAATTCTTGTTTAGCGGGTTCTCTCTCCCTCCGTCAACCATGCGGTTGACACCTCCTACATTATGCTTCGCATAATGTGCAGAGGGAGGCAATGTGTTCTTGTTTCCATCAAATACAAAACCATTGCGAAAATCTTCAATTTGGAATAAATTTGT
>JAFQOX010000011.1 GCA_017412045.1 Clostridia bacterium | reverse complement strand
TTGATAAGAAGGATCAAGTGACCTTCCATGATGACGGCACAGCTACCTGGCAGGTAAGAGATGACTTGAGCTATACCTTCAAGTCCATCACGTTTGTCGGCGAGTAAAACAACCATAACTAAATAAAAGAGCCTGCGACGCGGATAAATTCGGAATTCGGAATGATGCTTTTTAATTCTGAATTCCGAATTCCTAATTCCACATTTATTACCTTGTAACAGCTAAAACTTGACTTTGTTTCCCCCGCCCGTGTCATCCTCGAGCGTAGCGAAGGATCTCGGGCGGAATATGAAATCTTTTTTGACACATACGCGAAATTGTCCAAAAGCGATTTTTGACGAAACACTTGATAAAATGGAGTTTTTTTGATATAATAAATATATAATAAGGATCATCATAAAAACTTGACAGGAGGTGCCAAATGGCGGATTCCAATATAACCAAAAAGGCGCTTGCCGCAGCGCTCAAGGAGCTGATGATGAAAAAGCCGTTCTCAAAGATCTGCGTAGGCGATATCTGCGAGCTGTGTCAAATGAACCGAAAGAGCTTTTACTATCATTTCAAGGATAAGGAGGATCTGGTAAACTGGATTTTTGATACCGAGTTTATTGCGGTAGCCAAGGATATTCCGCACGATTCCGACTGGGACGGCGTCAGACTGCTGATCCATTATTTTTATGAGAACCGCGCATTTTACAGAAAAGCGCTCAAGGTGGAGGGGCAAAATTCCTTTTCCGAGCATTTGGGTGAAATTTGCTATCCCGTGCTGTCGGAGCGCTTGCAAGTGATTATGAAAACGAATGAGGTCAGCGAATTTCAGGTCGGTTTTTTTGCGGACGGTATCATTTGCGGGATCAAACGGTGGCTGACGGCCTCCGAATGTATGCCTCCCGAGGTGTTTATCGAGCAGATTCAATCCTGCATACATATGGCGGCAAGACAGATCTGCTCGGAGCTTGATGCCGCGGAAGGAAAGAAAGTCTGAAAAACGGATCGTTTTTCATATCGGAAGTTCAAGAAAGACATAGTCTTAAGAATGACAGAATTTGCAATATGAGATTTTGACGGCAAGGGTATAGATAGTTCTTGCCGTTTTCAGTTTTAAAACCGATATTACCAAGGGAGGTGTTTGGAATGAAGATACAGTTTATCGGAGCAACACATGAGGTAACGGGAAGCTGTACGCTCCTGGAAGTCAATCGCAGATATTATCTGGTGGACTGCGGAATGGAGCAAGGCAAGGACGTTTTTCAAAATATCAGCCTGCCGATTTCCGCCGATCAGATCGATGCGGTCTTTTTGACGCACGCGCATATAGACCATTCGGGAATGCTGCCGAAATTATACAGGGACGGCTTTCGCGGAACGATCTACGCAACGGACGTGACGTGCGATCTTTGTAACATTATGCTGCGTGATTCCGCGCATATCCAGGAATCGGAAGCCAAGTGGCGTTCACGAAAAGCGGAACGTGCCGGACTTGAGGCTTGTGAGCCCGTATACGATATGCAGGACGCGCTCGGTGCGATCTCTCTTTTCCGCAGATGCAATTACGGAGAAACCGTATATCCTGCCGAGGGCGTGGAATTACGTTTCACGGATATCGGTCATCTGCTTGGTTCGGCGTGTATTGAGCTTTGGCTTACCGAGGGGGACGTTCACAAAAAGATTGTGTTCAGCGGAGACGTCGGCAATACGGATCAGCGCATCATCCGGGATCCGCAGCAGGTAGAGGACGCCGATTACCTCGTGATCGAATCCACTTACGGCAATCGGTTGCACACCGCAGATCGCAGTCATGTAATCTACGAGCTTGCCGGGTATATCCAAAGAGCGTTGGATCGCGGCGGAAACGTGATTATTCCGTCATTTGCCGTAGGCCGTACGCAGGAAATGCTGTATGCACTCCGTGAGATCAAGCAAAAGGGGCTGGTCAGCGGTCACGACCGTTTTCCCGTCTACGTGGACAGTCCTCTTGCCGCGGAAGCCACCGCGATCTTTATGCAGTGCAATCCCGTCTGCTTCGATGAAGAAACGCTGGAATTGATCGCAAAAGGCGTGAACCCGATTTGGTTTGACGATATCCGTATGTCCGAAACGGCGGAGGATTCCAAAGCGATCAATTTCAATCAAGAGCCGAAGGTCATCATTTCCGCCAGCGGAATGTGTGAAGCGGGACGTATCCGCCACCATCTCAAGCATAATTTATGGAAAGAAAACAATATTATCCTTTTCGTGGGCTATCAGGCGGAGGGCTCGCTGGGAAGAAAGCTGCTTGACGGAGAAAAAAGCGTGACGCTGTTCGGGGAAGAAATTACCGTGAACGCCGAGATCCGTTCCTTGCACGGAACGAGCGGTCATGCGGATCAGGCAGGATTGCTTCGCTGGATCAAGGGCTACAAGGAAAAGCCCGCGCTGATCTTCGTCAATCACGGCGATGAAAACGCCTGCGAGGATTTCAAGCGACTGCTCGGGGAGAACGGCTACCGCGCCGAGGCTCCCTACAGCGGAACGGAATACGATCTGACGACGGGAAGAATGACGGTTTATACAGAGGGAAAGGCCGTAGACCGCGTGCGCGTATATAAAGGAAATACCCGAGCGGAGATCATCTTCAACGAGCTCGTTGCCGAAGCGGAAAAATTATTGGCGATGGTCAAAAAACGCAGAGGCATGACGAACAAGGAAAATGCAAAGCTCACATCACAAATTCGGGAGCTTTGCGAAAAGTATAAGGACTGATACCCCCGCAAAAGAAAAAGATACCGAAGAGGCACCTGCAATCAAGCAGGTGCCTCTTCGCAGACCGTCGAAAAAGCCATGTAGAAAATTCAAAAATAAAAAGTTGCACAAAGCCGGAAAGGCTCCCTCTGGGAGGCAATGTCGTCAACTTAAGAAAAAATATAATAATTTTGAAATTCGTATAGCGAATTTCTACCTTAACATTCCGCTATCGGCGGAATATATCACTCGCGCATAGCGCGAATATCACTTGGGCAGAGCCCAAATATCACATTTCGCCTATG